>JAQBPZ010000382.1 GCA_028287225.1 Gemmatimonadota bacterium | reverse complement strand
AACTTCCCCCGCCCCGGGCCCGTAGTGCAGGAAAACAGTACCCCCCGGAGCCCTTCCATGGAATCAGACGTCCAGCAGTTCGCCCAGGTGATGACGATCATCGTCGTCAGCATCGCCTCGCTCGTCGCCATCGGGCTCGGCGCCCGGGTCCTCTGGCGCCTCGGCTCACCGAGGAAGACGGCGATCGGCGCCCCGCACGACGAGGAGCGCCAGGAGCGGCTCGAGGCAGCGGTCGACGCGATCGCCATCGAGGTGGAGCGGATCTCGGAGGCGCAGCGGTTCATGGTCGGGCTGTTGAGCGAGTCGCTCCCCGCGCGCCGGGCCGCGGGCGAGCTGATGGCGCCGCGGAGCATCACGCCGCATTAGCGCCGCCACAGCCGGGCCTTCTTCGTACGCGAATCGTGCGAACCTTCGGAGCGAAGTGTCGCGATCCTCTGAAAGTGCCTTAACGCAGAGGTCACAGAGGGAATACCGAGGGCGCAGAGGACTGCATCGGGCGCGCTCCGGTGCACCGATCCGACCCCGCGGCCCAAAAACACTTCGATGCATTTTGGGGGTGCGAGAGCATGGATCGGTGCGCATAAGCCGACTGACGCAGTCCTCTGCGTTCCTCGCTGTTTCCCTCTGCGTCCTCTGTGTTGATGCTCTTGCCAAGGCATCGCGTCAATTCGCTCCGCAGGCTCGCAAGATTCGCGTACGACCAGAGCCCCAGCTGGCAACGCCACAAGCGACCGGCGACATTGCTCGCATGTCCAAGCCACTCGCAGAACTCGTCGCCCTCCTCGACCTCGAGCCCCTCGAGGTCAACATCTACCGCGGCCAGAATCGCGACCTCGGCACCGGCCAGGTCTACGGCGGCCAGGTGTTCGCCCAGGCCCTCGTCGCGGCCCGTCGCACCGTCGCCGATGGTCGCGAGGCCCACTCCGCCCACGGCTACTTCATCCTCCCCGGCGACCTGGCCGCGCCGATCGTCTACTTCGTCGATCGCCTGCGCGACGGACGGAGCTTCACGACGCGGCGCGTCACGGCCATCCAGCACGGGCAGGCGATCTTCAACCTCTCCGTCTCCTTCCACGTGACGGAGCCCGGGCCCGAGCACCAGATCGAGATGGGGGAGGTTCCGGACCCGGAGAGCACCGTCCCGGAGCTGACGGTGCTGCGCGAGCGCGCGAGCAGCATTCCCGAGCCCCTGCGCAGCGTCGTCACCCAGGACCGCCCGATCGACGTCCGGCCGATCCACCCGTACGGGACGGAGACGCGTGAGGCGGTGCGCCGAGCGTGGTTCCGGGCGGATGGGCGCCTGCCGGACGACCCGGCGATCCACCAGGCGGTGCTGGCGTATGCGTCGGATTACGGGCTGCTCGTGACGGCGTTGCAGCCGCACGGCATCGCCTACCGCGCGCCGGGTCTGCGCCTCGCGTCGCTCGATCACTCGCTCTGGATGCACCGGCCCTTCCGCGCCGACGAGTGGCTGCTCTACTCCACCGACAGCCCCGTCGCGGCCGGTGCCCGCGGCTTCGTGCGCGGGACGATCCACTCGCAGTCGGGCGAGCTGGTGGCCTCGGTGGCACAGGAAGGGCTTATCCGGGTCGGCTCGAAATAGCTGTTCGCTCCGCGTGCTTGGAGGGTACGCGAATGTCTGCGAACCTTCGGAGCGAATTCTCGCGATCCTCTTGGAACTGCGAACTGCATCAACACAGAGGACGCGGAGCGAAACAGCGAGGAACGCAGAGGACTGCGTCAGTCGGCTTCTGCGCACCGAGCCATGCTCTCGCACCCCCAAAATGCATCAAGGTGTTCTGGGGATGTGGAGGTTGGATCAGTGCACCAGAGCCGCCCGAGTGCAGTCCTCTGCGCCCTCGGTATTCCCTCTGTGACCTCTGCGTTAAGGCACTTTCAGAGGAGCGCGACACTTCGCTCCGAAGGTTCGCACGATTCGCGTACTCTCCAAGCTCGCGTAGCTAACGCTCCAGCTTGAACCCGGGATCAACCCTTGGCCGCTCGGCCGCGTTGGCAACGAACCACCCGGTGAGATACATCCACTGCGCCATACGCGTGAGCTTCGGGTAGTCGATGCTCTCCGGATTGTCGCGCGGAGTGTGATAGTCCTCATGCAGGTTCGTCGTGTACATCAGCGCCGGCACGTTCTGGCGCGCGTACGGCACGTGGTCGCTGCGGAAGTACCATCCCTCGGGATGCGTCGGACGATCCCACAGCGTGTCGAGGATGAACTTCCCTGTCAGCGCGTTCGCGCGCAGCGCCATCGTCACGAGGTCGGTCGAGTTGCGATGCGGGGGCTGCGTGCCGAGGAGCGCGGCCGAGTCGGGGTTGTTGCGGCCGATCATGTCGCCGTTGAGGACCGCGACGACCTTCGCGAGCGGCACGACGGGATGCGCCGCATGGTAGCGCGAGCCGAGCAGGCCGCGCTCCTCGGAGCCGTGGTTGATGAACAGGACGGACCGCTTGCCCGGCTGGCGCACGAACGCCCGCGCCGCGGCGAGGCCGGCCGCGCTCACGGAGGCGTTGTCGTCGGCACCGGCGTGCACCGAGTCACCCTCCATGGTGGCGCGCACGCCGTTGGCGTCCTGGTGCGAGCTGTAGATCACGTATTCGTCGCGCAGCTTCGGATCGGTGCCGCGCACCATGCCGATCACGTTCACCGACGGCGCGGTGAACCGCTCGAGCCGGATCGACAGCTCGGCCTGCGGCTGCTGGGCGAGCACCTCGCGCATCGAGGCGTGCACGAGGAAGCCGGGCGTTGGGCCGGTGCCGAGCGCGGGCGGCGGTGCCACGCGGTCGGAGCCGTTCGCCGCTCGCGGGATGGCGCGGTCCACGTCGTAGGCGCCGCGCACGCGCGCGTCGGACACGACCGCGAACGCGCTGTCGACGGGAGCGTCCGCGACGAGGATCACCGCCGCCGCCCCGCGGCGCGCGAAGCGGGCGAGCGTTCCGCCGATCGCGGCGTCGGCGTACCGGGTGGCGTAGGTGTAGCTGTTCGCGCGGATGGTCGCCGGCGCGGGCGCGAGCAGCGGTGTCGCGACGATCCGACCGCGCACGTCGGCGGTGGTGTCGCGCGCATCCTGCACCCACAGCACGGCGCCGCTGGCCTCTGCGGGCACGACGCCCGTCGGGATGAAGTCGCCGAACAGGGTCAGCGTCTGCCCCCCGATGCGTGCGTGGCTCGCGGTGGTGGAGACGCGCGTGCGCGTCATGTCGAACCACTGGAACCAGCTGCCGTCCTCGCCCATCGGCACGAGCCCGATGCGGCGATACCGCTCGGCAAGCCACATGGATGCCCGCAGCTCGTCTTTCGTGCCGCCCTCGCGCCCGCGCATGCCGGGCGACGCCATCTCCCCGACGTCGCGCCGAAGGTCGGCCTCGCGCACGGCGGCGAATGCGGGCGGGATCTCCCCTCGGCGCGCCGTCTGGGCGGCGGCGGGGAGGGCGGCGAGGAGGCAGAGGGCGGTAGCCTGGATGCGCATGGCGGTTCGGTGCTCGGGGTGAGTGTCTCAGGCGCAGTATATGGCGGCCGGGCATCGCAGCGGCAAGCGTCGTCGACCCTGCCGCCCTGTGCCACGCGGCCTGGGCGGTCATCGTACGCGAATTCCAGCGAATGGGCAGCGAACCTTCGCGATCTCCTCGAATGCCGGGTGGAAGCGGCGCGGGGGTTTTCGAGGTAAGTCGGGTACGATCACAGCAACGGATAGCACTACCATGGTGGGCCCGCGCGCCGAGGCATGGGCTCTGCGGGAAAACTCATGCATATCAATGCGATCCCGGCGAGGTTCATGACCCCTGTTGACGGTGCGGCCGGCCATGCCGCCGAACCATCTGTTTCGCGTTCGTTCGGCCAGGAGGTCGAGCGGGCCCATGAGGGTGCCGAGCGGGTGGCGGAGGAAGTGCTCCGCCTGGCGTCGAGCGAATCCTCGGCCCCGCACGGGCAATTCATCCGTCTCCTCCATCTGTCCAGCGACGTGGAGCACCGGCTGTACGGGCTGGCGGCCCGCGCCTCCGGGCTCGAAGCCGCCCGCGCCGACGAGCACGAGCTCGGTACGGCGCTCGCTCGCCAGGCGGCGGCCATCGCCAGGATCGCCGCCGCGCTCTCGGACGCGCTCGCGTCGGACGCGGTGGCCGTCACGGTCGCCACCGAGGCCCTGGATGCGCTTGGCGCCAACATGGCCGCGGTGTTCATGCCGAGCCGGTTCGGCGACACGCTGGAGATGGTAGGGTCGGTCGACGTACCGGGGGAGACGCGACGGGAGTTCGCGCGCATCCCGCTGGATGCGTCGCTTCCGATCGTCGCGGCCTGGCACGAGCAGGCGCCGGTCTTCCTGGAGTCGCTCGACGCCATCCGGGCACGGTACGCGCCGGCGTACGATCCTGTTCGGCGCATGCGCTCGCAGGCCATCGCCGCCGTGCCGTTCGGCACCGGCACGGACGTCAGGGGGGTGTTCGCGATCAGCTTCACGACACCGCACCTGTTCGATGAGACCGAGCGTCGTTTCGTCGTGACGCTGGGGCAGCTCTGCGGGCAGGCGATGCACCGCGCACGCCTCAACGACAGCGAGCGCGTCGAACGCACGCGCGCCGCATTGGCGGAGCTGCATGCACAGGCCGCCACCGACCTCCTCACGCGACTGCAGCGCGTGACCAGCGCGCTCTGCGCCACGGTCACCGATGCAGATGTGGCGGAGGTGGTGATCACCGAGGCACTCGCGGCCTCCGGAGCGTTCGGCGGCGGCGTGGTCGTCCTGAGCGACGACGGCACGGAGTTCATCACCCTGCGCCAGGCGGGCATCCAGTCGCACATCGCGGAACGGTTCGATCGCTTTCCGCGCGCCACGCCATGCATGGCGCGCGACGTGCTCGAGGCGGGCGCGCTGTTCATGAACTTCGAGGACTATCTCGCCGCGTACCCGACCGTCGACGTCTGGCGCGTGCGGCCATGGACGGGCGCGCGGGCGGCAGTCCCGCTGCGGACCCAGCGCGGGCCGATCGGAGCGCTCACATTCGTCTTCGAGCACGCCCATGATTTCAGCGAGGATGAGCGGTCGTTCTTCAACGCACTCGGCGACCAGTGCGCGCTCGCCCTGGAGCGCGCGCAGTTTCTCCGGGACGCCGAGCTGGGTGATCGCGCGAGGCGTTGAGGGGACACCCACGACTGCGAAGTGACAGTCAACAGCATTTGACCGCGGAGAACGCGGAGGGCGCGGGGAGGGCCGAGCACGCCGGGACAGCAACCAGGGTTCTCGCGGCGACCTGACTGCTATAGCGAGCGGCCGATGCGCTCGACTATGGCCGTCCGGCGCGCGAGAGTCTGTGCGCTCGATTGCCGTACACGTTCCACCACGTCGCTCGGCGCGGTGCTCGGCGACCCGCTGTCGAAGGGGGGCGACGGACGATACTCGATCGCCAGCTGGATGCCTTGTGCGACGGGGGCGCCGAAGAGCTCCGATGCCACGACGAGCGCGAAGTCGATGCCCGCGGTCACGCCGCCGCCGGTGATGCGGTTGCGGTCGCGCACGACGCGCTCGTCGACCGGCTCGGCGCCGAACTGCGCGAGGAGCGGGAGGGAGAGCCAGTGGGTGGTGGCGCGATAGCCGCGGAGCAGGCCCGCCGCGCCGAGGAGGAGCGCGCCGCTGCACACGGAGGTGACGTACTTCGCCTGCGCGCCGCGCGACCGCAGGAACTCCAGCACGCGCGCGTTCTCGAGCTGGGCATCCACGCCCCATCCGCCCGGCACGACGAGGACATCGATCTCCGGCACGCTGTCGAACGAGGCGTCGGGCGTGATCGTCAGCCCCCACTCGGTGCGCACGGGCCGCGGGTGCTCGGCGACGAGGCTGACGCGCGTGTTCGGCATCCGCGCGAGAACCTCGTACGGACCGGTCAGATCGAGCTGGGTGACACCGTCGAAGAGCAGCATGCCGACGGAGAGCGGTGCTGCGGGAGCAGTGTCTGGCATGAGGTTGTCCGGGGGCGGGTGACGACAGGAAGCCGGCGGGCGCCGACGGACTGCAAGGATATCATCATCCGCGACCCGCGCGACCTCCGTCGCCCTTCTCGTCCTGCGAACGTCTCAAGGTGCCCTGGTGCTGGCGCGGTTTCCCTGCGGCGTGTCCGCTGCGGGCCTGGCCGTTCGTCGTAAAGGTGACGGCCTAGCGGAGTACCCGCCTGAGCTCCTCGCAATGCCCAGGCGTCGAACTTCCAACCGCAGGACACGAGACTCGAATGAGAAAGCTCAGGATCATCGAACACATCTCGCTGGACGGCGTGATCCAGAGCTCCGGCAAGACGACTTCCCGTACGCCGAATGGACCACGCCCTACCGCACCCCCGCTGGCCGAGACGCCCTGCTCGCCGAGCATGGTGAGCGGTTCGATCTGCTGCTTGGCCGTCGGACCTACGACATGTGGTCGGGCTTCTGGCCGAAGGCGCCGAGCATGCCGTTCGCGGATCGCCTCAACGCGGCAAGGAAGTTCGTGGTGACCCACCGTCCGGAGAGCCTCGAATGGGGCCCGTTCGAGAGCGTTGGCCCGGACCTCATCGCGGGCGTTCGCCGCATCAAGTCGCAGGACGGTCCGGACCTGATTCTCTCAGGGAGCTCCACGCTGACATCGACGCTGCTCGAACATGGGCTCGCGGAAGAAGTCCTGCTGATCGTCTACCCGGTGCTGTTGGGCACGGGAAAGCGCTTCTTTGCTGAAGGCACTCCGGCACGCACGTTCGAGCTCGTGAGCACGAGAGCGATGCCCACGGGCGTCATCCTCACGTCGTACAAGGTCGCCGGGCCCTTGAAGACCGCGTAGCTCGATGCTCCAACGACCCGGGCCCCTCCAGGCTGTTCGCTGGAGGGGCCCGGGTGCTCTGACCAGCTAGCTGCGCACCAGCTTCTTGTAGGTCACGCGGTGGGGCGTGTCGGCATCTGCGCCCTTTCGCCGCCTGAGGTCCGCGTCGTACTCCTTGAAGTTCCCCTCGAACCACACCACCTCGGAGTTCCCCTCGAACGCCAGGATGTGCGTCGCGATCCGGTCCAGGAACCACCGGTCATGCGAGATCACCACCGCGCACCCCGCGAAGCCGAGCAGCGCTTCCTCCAGCGCGCGCAGCGTGTCCACGTCCAGATCGTTCGTCGGCTCGTCGAGCAGCAGCACGTTGCCCCCCGACTTCAGCAGCTTGGCCAGGTGCAGCCGGTTCCGCTCGCCGCCCGACAGGTCGCCGACCTTCTTCTGCTGGTCGGTGCCCCGGAAGTTGAACTGCGAGAGGTACGCGCGCGCATTGATCTCGCGGTTGCCCACGACGATCTCGTCGCGCCCCTCGGACACTTCCTGGTACGCCGTCTTCGTGCCGTCGAGCACGCGCCCCTGGTCCACGTACGCCAGGTTCACCGTCTCGCCGATCTTCAGCTCGCCGCCATCCGGCTTGTCCTCGCCCACGATCATCCGGAAGAGCGTTGTCTTGCCCGCGCCGTTCGGCCCGATCACGCCGACGATCCCGCCGCGCGGCAGCGAGAAGCTCAGGTCGTCGAACAGCACCTTCTCCCCGAACGCTTTCTTGACTGACTTGGCAATGACCACGTCATTGCCAAGGCGCGGCGGTGGCGGGATCGTGATCTCCTGCGCGAGCACCTTGTCGCCGGTGTCCTGCGCCTGGAGCTCCTCGAACGCATTGATGCGGCTCTTGCTCTTCGCCTGCCGCGCGCGCGGCGCCATGCGCACCCACTCGAGCTCGCGCGCCAGCGCCTTCTGTCGCGCGCTCTCGGTCTTCTCCTCCTGCTTCAACCGCTCGCGCTTCTGGTCCAGCCACGAGGTGTAGTTCCCCTCGTACGGCATCCCCTTGCCGCGATCCAGCTCCAGGATCCACTGCGCGACGTTGTCCAGGAAGTACCGGTCGTGCGTGATGGCGACGACGGTCCCCGGGAAGTCGGCGAGGAACCGCTCGAGCCAGTCCACGCTCTCCGCATCGAGGTGGTTGGTGGGCTCGTCGAGCAGCAGCATGTCGGGCTGCTCGAGCAGGATGCGGCACAGCGCGACGCGGCGCTTCTCACCACCGGACAGGACGCTCACGTCGGCGTCGTCGGGCGGAAGGCGCAGCGCCTCCATGGCGATCTGGATCTTGTTGTCGAGGTTCCACAGGTCGAGCGTGTCGATGCGCTCCTGCACCCGCCCCTGCTCCGCCATCAGCTTGTCGAAGTCGGCATCCGGCTCGGCGAACGCCATCGAGATCTCGTTGAACCGGTCCAGCAGCTTCCGCTGCTCGGCCACCGCGAGCTCCACGTTCTCCCGCACGTTCTTGGTGGGATCGAGCTGCGGCTCCTGCGGCAGGTAGCCGATCTTCGTCCCCTTGGCCGCCCACGCCTCGCCCTGGAAATCCTGGTCGACGCCAGCCATGATGCGCAGCAGCGACGACTTGCCGGCGCCGTTCGCACCGAGCACCCCGATCTTCGCGCCGGGATAGAACGAGAGCCAGATGTCGTCGAGAATCACCTTGGAAGGCTGGACGACCTTCCGGAGGGACTTCATGACGTAGATGAACTGAGGAGCCACGGGGCGGGGTCTGCTGGTGAGGTCGGGCACCGGGCGCCTGTCGCGCCGGGGTGCAGCCTCTGAATCTAATGCCCCCGCTGTCATCCCACGCGCCCCGCACGTCGAGCCCGTTCGGTCCCGCCATGGCCATGCGGCCCCTACAGCGTGATATCGGGATCCTCGGTCTTCCCACGGGGGCGGGACGCGCCCGCTACCCCGGTGTCGCTCCCGTCCTGGGGATTGTCGGCGCTCCCCGCCGACCGGGCTGAGCCAGCTCCGCCGGCCTCGGAGCCGCTCTGCTCGCTGTTGGCGCGGGATGCATCGCGTGCGGACGGTTCGTCCTTCGACTGCCTGTCCTGATCGGCCATGGAGCCCTCCGGTTGATGTCGGTCGCTCCCGGTACGTCAGTTCACGCTTCGTGCCCGGGCTCTTCGCCTCGATGGCGCTCGGCTGGTCCCTCAGCCGAAGGGGGCAAACGATTCGACGGAGGGGACGGAGCAGGACGGATCCTTCCCTCAGCCGGCCACGGCGCGCCGGTCCAGGCCCGGCAGCATCCAAACTCACGAGAGTTTTTGGGGATGTGCCGCTGTACCCCTTCGTGAGGAGTCAGCCGGAAGGTGTCATCCGTCCCGGTCCATTCCCTCCGTCGAATCGTTTGCCCCCTTCGACTGAGCGGCCAGCCCCGCACGGCCATGAGCGCATCCTTAAAAGTTTCTCAGGATGACTGGGAACTGGGACGAGACGACGCGCCTTGCGCACTCGCGACGAACGAGGGAGCGTTCAGCTCCGCATGTCACCACCGGAGAAACCATGAACGCCGCCACACGCTGCATGCTCACCCTCGCCGCGCTCGTGGCGCCGGCGTCTCCGCTGGTCGCCCAGGGTACACGCACGTCGCCGCGCACGTCGCCGCGCATGGTGCCCATCGAGGTGGTGCGGTCCGTAACCGGGCTGCTCGCCGGATTCGTGGGCGAGCTGGAGTTCACCGCGGACCGTGCGCCAGGCGACTGGCCGGCGGCCCTCCTGCCCCCGGCGCCGGCCAGGGTCCTCGGCGGCGCGTCGTCAGCGGTGCTCACGACGCTCACCTTCGACACCCCGGCGCGCCCCGCGTCGGCAATCACGCAATATGCAACGGTCCTCGAGCGTGCCGGATGGTTCGCGCCGCCGAAGCCCCCGGTGCCGGGCGGGTTCCAGCCGGCTCCGGAGCGTCCGGCCGCCAGCGTCTACTGCCACGGCGGCGAGTACCTCTTCCTCAGGACCGGCGACACCGCCGGTGTGGGGACGGTGGTGAACGTCGTCCTCAACAGGGGAGGCGATGGAAGCTTCTCCCCCGTGTGCGACACCACGAGCCATGTGCGCCGAATCCCGATCGGACTGCAGACCGCGAGTGGCACGCCGGTCGATCTCCCCACGCTCACGCCGCCTGCCGGCGTCGAGCAGAAGCAGGGCTCGCGGACCTACGCGTCGGGCGGCGAGGTCAGCTCGCAGCTCACCATGACGACGACGATCCCGGCGGACAAGCTGCTCGCCCACTACACGGCACAGCTCGAATCGCTCGGCTGGGCAAGGACCGCCGCGCCCCTCGCCAATGCTGCGATGGCCGCGGCGACGCTGGAGAAATCCGAAGGGACGGACCGGTGGCGCATCCTCCTGCTCATCACGGACCAGGGAACCACACGCGACCTGCTCCTGCGCCTCCGTTCGGCTCCCTCGCGCTGAGCGCTTGTCGCGTTGGCTGGCCACTCAGTCGAAGGGGGACAAACGATCGAACGGAGGAGACGGATCTGGACGGATGCTTCCCTCAGCCGGCCACGGTCTGAGCAGCGTGAAGGACAACCAGGTGCTGCATCCGTTCTGGTCCGCCCCATCCATTCGAACGCACGGCTCGTTCCCGACGCGAGAAGGCCTGAACCTCGTGCTTGGCAAGAGCTTCAATCTCGTACTTGGCAACAGCTTCAACACAGAGGACGCAGAGGAACTGCAACAGCCGCGGAGGGACGCAGAGGCGGCGACGAGCTCCGTCCTGGCCAAACAAGTTCATGTGAAGTGCAGAGCGGGGGTGTTTTGGGAGTGCGCCAAGCACAGCTTCACGTGGCGCACCCCCCAGAAACGATACGCTCTCCAGGTCCGGCTGGACCTTTCCATTCCATCAGTAGCCCGCCCGACCTCCGCGTCCCTCCGCGGCTGTTGCAGTTCCTCCGCGTCCTCTGTGTTGAAGCTGTTGAACAGGAGAGGACGACGCAGTTGAACAGGAGATGGCGAGCGCGGGAGTGCTCGAGGCTGAGTGGCCAGCCACCGCCAGGCTAGGCGTCCAGCGCCTCCCGAACCGCGCGCGCCAGCGTGTCGCCCGCGAAGGGCTTCCGCACCAGCGGGATGTCCGCATGTCCATCGGTCAGCGACACCGGCGTCTCCGAGTAGCCGGACATGAACAGGATGCGCACCTCGGGCCGCAGGGCCCGCACATGCTCCGCGAGCTCGCTGCCCGACATCTCCGGCATCATCAGGTCCGTGAGCAGCAGGTGCACCGCCGGCGCGGTCCGCAGCACCTCCAGCGCATCCCGGCCATGGCGCGCCAGCAGCACGGTGTACCCGTACGCGCGGAGCGCGCGCGCCGCCACGGTCCGCACGGCATCCTGATCCTCCACCAGCAGCACGGTCTCCGCGCCGAGCAGGGAGCCCTCGTCATCCGCAGCGACGGGGGACGGGATCGCCCCCTCGGCCAGCGGGAAGCGCACCCTGAACGTCGTCCCGACGCCCGGCTGGCTGTCCACGTCGATCCCTCCACCCGACTCCGTCACGATGCTGTAGACCGTCGCGAGCCCCAGCCCGGTCCCGCGATCCGGCCCCTTCGTGGTGAAGAACGGCTCGTAGATCCGCTCCTGCGTCGCGGCATCCATGCCGATGCCGGTGTCGCTCACGGTCAGCGTCGCGAAGTGGCGGCCCCCCTCCTCGCTCTTGCCCACCTCCGCCACCAGCGCGCCGCCCGACGGCATCGCGTCGCGCGCGTTGAGGATGAGGTTCATCATGACCTGCTCGATCTGCCCCGGGTCCGCCTCCACGCACACGCCGACGCGGAACGGCAGGGTCACGAACTCCACGTGCGACCCGAGCATGCGACGCAGGATGCGGTCGACGTTCGCGAGCATCGTGTTGAGGTCCACCAGCCGACGGATCGGCGACTGCCTGCGCGTGAAGAGGAGCAGCTGACGCGTGAGCGCGGCCGCGCGCGCCGAGCTCTCCTGGATCGCCTCCGCGTCCTCCATCAGCGGGCTCTCGGCGGGCAGGTCCTGCATCAGGAACTGCGCGTGCGTCGAGATGACGGTGAGCAGGTTGTTGAAGTCGTGCGCGATCCCGCCCGCGAGCCGGCCGATGACTTCCATCCGCTGGGCCTGCCGCAGCTCGTCGGCCAGCCGGGTGCGCTCCGAGACGTCGGTGACGATGCCGAGAAACCCGCGCAGTCGCCCGTCGGGCGCGCGGAGCGGCGCGAGCGAGACGTGCACGTCCACCACCGTGCCGTCCTTCCGCCGGTGCACGGCGGGCACGTCGGCAATGCCGCGCGGCGCCTCGAGCGCCTGCCGCAGCAGCGCGCGGAACGCCTCGTCGTCCTCCCCGCGCAGCATCGGCAGCCGCCGCTCGATGACATCTCGCGGCGTCCACCCGTAGAGCGCCTCCGCCGCCTCATTCCAGACGCGCACGGTCCAGTCGGGATCGAACGCGATGATCGGCAGGGGCGACGCGACGAGGATCGCATGCAGCGTCTTCGCGCTGTTGTCGCCCGACGCCACCGGGCGCGCCGTCTCCCCACCCAGGCGCACGGTGCTCTCGGTGATGCCGCGCCCCAGCTGCCGCAGCGTCAGCGGAAAGCCGAGCAGGGCGGCGAGCGATTCGGCGATCGTCAGCGAGAGCTCGGCCGGCTGTGTGGCGTCCACCGGCGTGCCCGCGTGCAGGTCGGCGTCACGCGACTCGGCGCGCACGGTGATCGTGTACGTCCCGCCCTCGGCGGGCGGCGCGAGCCGCACGACGACGCGCCCGCCCTCCGCGCGCGGAACCGCGTCGCTCAACAGGTAGCGCATCACGCGTTGCAGCACCGTGCGATCGGTCTCCACCTCCACTGGCTCGTCGGGCAGCTCCAGGGACAGCTCGACGGTGGCGCGCGCCGCATCCTCGCGGTAGAGCGACGTCACTTCCCGGAGGAGCGCGTGCACATCCACCCGGGTGACGAGGAGGTCGACGCGCCGCGCCTCGATGTCGGCGTACGCGAGCACGTCCTCGATCAGCCCGAGCAGCGTGCGCGCCTGCACGCCGATGCGGCGTGCGAAGTCCACCTCGCGCGCCGAGAGGGTGCCGGCGCGGTTGTGCTCGAGGATGCCCGCGAAGCCCAGCACCGCGGTGAGCGGCGTGCGCATCTCGTGGCTCATGCGATCGAGGAAGGCAGTCTTCGCACGATAGGCGGACGCCTCGGTGCGCTGCGCCCGGGCCAGCAGCTCGCGCGCCTGCACCTCGGCGGTCACGTCACGGTAGATGCTGCGGGTGTTCACCGGCACGCCGTCGACGAAGCGCCAGTTGCTGCGCCCGCGGACCACCAGGCGCGTGCCGTCCTTTCGGACCACGGTGAGGTCCGTATCCCTCGGCGTGCCCCCCTTCATCGCCTCGGCCTGACGTGACAGCGACAGCGCGAGCGATTCCGGCGCCACCACCCGTGCGACGGTGAGCTTCCGGACTTCCTCCTCCGTGTAGCCCAGGGTGTCACGCCATGCGCGGTTGGCGTAGAGGACGCGGCCGTCGGGCGAGAGCATGTGAATCAGGTCGTTGGCCGACTCCACCAGGTCCCGGTACTGCGCCTCGTCTTCCGCCTGGCGCGCCAGCGCGCGGCGGTGGCGCGTGATGTCCCGGAAGAAGACGGCGAGCGTCTGCGGGGTGGGGCGCGCGTGCACCTCGAACCACATGTCGAGCCCCTGGTAGTACGCCTCGAACATCACGGGGCGCTGCTCGTCGCGGGCGCGGCGGTATTCCACCTCGAAGACGCTGCCGACCGCCTCGGGGAAGAGCGTCCACAGCGTGTGGCCCACCAGCTCCTCGCGCGGCCGGCCGAAGATCCGCTCGGCCTCGCTGTTCGCGTAGGTGAGGGTCCACGTGGCGTCGAGGGCCATGTACCCGTCGGGAATGCTCTCGGCCATCCACGCCGCCGACTGCGCCGCGTCGTGCGACTGCGGCACCGGTGCGACGCGTGCGATGGCCGCGGCGCGCGCATCGGCATACCGGAGCGCGTTGCCCATCGCGAGCGCGGCCCGCTCCGCGAGGGCGATGGCGAGGGCGCGGGTGGCGGCGTCGAACGAGCGCTCCGTGCCGCCCATCACGCACTCGAGGACGCCGAGCGTGCCTCCACGCCCGATGATGGGGACGAAGAGCACCGCCTCGATGGTCAGCAGCCGGAGGCGTTCGGCGCTGGGCTCGCCGAGCGACGCGCTGACGGCAGCGTACGCCGCCGCGCCGGTGAGCTCGATGACGCTGGCGTCGCGCCACGCGCGATGGAGGGGCGTGCCGGCCGCGGGGCGCACGCGGTCGTCGAACAGCTCGCCGATGAGCGCCTGGCCGGCCGGGAGCGCGTGCGCGTAGCCGCAGAGCGCGAGCGTGTCACCGTCCATGTGGCGATGCACCACGCACCAGTCGCCGAGGGCGGGGACGGCGAGGGTGGCGAGGTTGCGGCAGAGAAAATCGTGCTCGAGCGAGGCCATGAGGATGCCGCTGGCCTTGTCGAGGAAGCGCGCGGAATCGGCGCCGCGCTTCGGCTCGGTGACGTCGGTGGCGAGGATGAGGCGCAGGCGCCCGTCGCCGATGGGAAGGGTGCTGGTGCGGACCTCGACGTCGAGCACGGAGCCGTCGCGTCGGCGGTGCTTGTAGATGCCGTGCACGTCCTGTCCGGCGAGCATGGCCCGCTGGACGCGCCAGAAGGCGGCACGGGAGCCCGGGGTGCGCAGGTCGCGGAGGGTCAGCTGGAGGAACTCGTCGCGGCTGTACCCGTACTGCGCCAGCGCCGCGTCGTTCACGGCGTGGATCGCCATGGACTCCACGTCCAGCACCCACATGGGCCCGGGCGCACTGTGAAACAGGAGCTCATGGCGCGCCTCGGAGTCCCGGAGCGCCGTCTCCACGATGTACCGTTCCGAGGGCTGCAACTGCCGCACCTGCCCGATCCCCTTGTCGTCGCCTGTTGCCATGTGTCGTCTCATTCTCGACGCACGGCACGCTCCTGAGAGAAGATCGGGCTTTTCTGGTGTTCATGAGACAATTAGTCCCATTCACTGAGCCGACCGGCGAGCGGGCAGGCACCATTGCCGCCTGCTGGTCACTCGGTCGAAGGGAGCACACGATCGAGCGGAGGGGACTGACCAGGACGGATACTTCCCTCGGTCGGCCACGGCGCACCGATCCAGGCCCTGCAGCATCCACAACTCATGGGAGTTTTGAGGGTATGGCGCTGTACCCTGCGTGCGGAGTCAGCCCGAGGGATGGCACTGTGCCGTATCCGTTCTGGTCAGTCCCCTCCGTTCAATCGTTTCTCCCCTTCGACTGAGGGACCAGACGGGGAGCGACCAGACAGGGAGCCGCTATGGCATCGGGTGTATGGCGTCCATCGTCATGCCATCGTGCATCGCGTGGGCGGCGTGATCGTCGCCCCAGATCGTGATCGCGTCGGTGCCGGTGACGACGTTGGCATGCAGCATCCAGCCGAACAGCTTCGCGTGGAAGACGCCGCCGGCCGCGGTGCATTCGGCCTTCGTGGCGATCGGGCTCTCGGGACCGAACACCGGCGCGCCATCCCGGCGCTCGAGCCAGCGTGCCGTCTTGCCGCGCGGCGGCGTGCACCAGTTCACGTGCCGGTGCCAGCGGGCGACGCTGAGCGGGACGCGCGCATCCAGCCGGTCGTAGCCGAAGCGGGTGGGCGCCGTATACATCGCCCCCACGAGGGAGAGCTTGCCGTCCACTCCCCTGGTATATAGAAGCGACGTGGGACGCGTGGCGTCGAACCGGAAGCCCTCCTGCACGGCGCGCCACTTGTTCGTGAAGTGGTACAGGCGCTGGGTCCCGAGCTGCGGCGCGAACATCCGGTACCCGGCGGCGACGGCGGCGGCGGTGTCCCTGAACGGCGCCAGGGCGGCGCGCAGCTCGCGGGCGATCCGCGCGGCCTTCGCCGAATCCGCGGCGTCGCCCTTGATGACCGGCGTCACCTCCATGTGGAGCGCCGCATTCCGCGCGAGCGCGGCCTCCACTGCCCCCGCGGCCACGGCGCGCAGAGAGTCGGACGGCTCGGCGGGGTGGACGTGCGCCGGCGCCTGCGCCCGGACGCGTGTCGCGAGCGTCAGCAGCCCGATGAGGGCCATGACCACGGCGAGCAGGAGCGGCGTACGGGCGCGAAACGACATCGGACTCCCGGCTGGGGTACAGGGAAGACGATCGAGCGCTCGAGGAGTTAACGCTTCCCCTCCCCTTCCCGGTCTGCGTACGCGACTTTCACCGAATGGGTGGCGAATTTTCATGATCACATCCGGGCAGCCGCTCACCCCTGATTCACCTTGCCTCCACGTGCTCCCCGAGGAGGAAATCGCGAGGATTCGCCACCCATTCGGCGAAAGTCGCGTACTGAAAGGGATGAAGGGCGAGACGAGCTCGGGCACCGAACGCTGCCTTGTGGCATCGTTTCCGGTAGCTTCCAGCATCCCGCACCCCTCCCTGTGTCCGATCTCGCCCAGCTTCTGAACGGCAATCCCGCCCTCGCCCTTCCCGCGCTGTTCCTGGGTGGGGTGGTGACGAGCCTCACGCCGTGCGTCTACCCGATGATCCCGATCACCGCCGCGATCGTGGGCGGGCAGGCGGCCGGGGAGCCGGCGTCCCGCGTCCGGCCGGTGCTCCTGACGCTCACCTACGTCCTTGGCCTGGCGCTCGTGTACTCGGCACTCGGGGTGTTCGCGGGCCTCACCGGGACGCTGTTCGGGAGCGTCAGCACCAATCCCTGGCTGTACTTCGCCATGGCGAACGTGCTGATCCTCGCGGGGCTCAGCATGCTGGACGTGGTACCGGTACGGCTGCCGGCGGGTATCATGGCCCGCGCCGCCAACCTGGGCACCGCCGGCCGGTTCTCGGGGGCGTTCGGGATGGGGGCCATGTCGGGGCTGGTGGCCGCGCCCTGCTCGGCGCCGGTGATGGCCGCGGTGCTGACCTGGGTGACGGTGACCCACAGCGCCGCGCTGGGCTTTCTCTACCTGCTCACCTTCTCCATCGGGATGTGCACCCTGCTCATCGTCGTTGGGCTGTCGAGCGGGTCACTGGCGCGATTACCTCGCGCTGGTGCGTGGATGGTGACGGTAAAAAAGGTGTTCGCACTCGTCATGCTCGGCGCTGCCGAGTACTACCTCGTGAAGATGGGACAACTGCTGATATGACGACGACCCTCCGCTGCCTCGCCCTGGCCACCCTGTTCGCCCTTCCCGCGGCGGCCCGCGCCCAGGAATCCGGCCTTCCGTTGGGCAGCGCCGCTCCGAGCGCCCTGCTCGCCACGCTCGACGGCAAGCCGGTGGACCTGGCGCAGCTCGTCGGCAAGGGACCCGCGGTGGTGGAGTTCTGGGCCACCTGGTGCGAGAACTGTGAGCATCTGCTCCCCACGCTCCAGAAGTCCTACGCGAAGTACGGCAGCCGGGTGAAGTTCATCGGCGTCTCGGTGAACGTGAACCAGAGTCCGCGGCGCGTGCAGCTCCACGTCGCCAAGTACAAGGTGCCCGGCATCCAGCTCTACGACACGCGCGGCGCGGCCACCGGGAACTGGGACGTGCCGGCGACGTCGCACGTCGTCGTCGTCGGGCGGAACGGAAAGGTCGTGTACACGGGCGTCGGCGGGACGCAGGACCTCGACGCGGCGATCCGAAAAGCGCTTTGACTGCCGGGCGCTCGACCGCTTCGCGGTCGTGCTTGGCGGGCGGCTGTCCCGGGCGCCTGCGGCGCCGACGGGACTACGCCTTGGCGGGCGGGCGGCTACGCCGCCCTTGCCGGCACGGCTGAGGGGTTTCCGTCAAGCGAGCATCGCGAGCGCCCGCCAAGCGGTAGACCGAGCGCAGCGACGGTCACGCGTCCGCCAAGGGTCGCGTTCCACGCGACCCGCCCGCCAAGGCGTCGCGCGGAGCGCGCGCCGCCCGGCTGTCAGCGGTTGACCGTTGCCATTCCCGCTTCGGGATATCTCGTCCCCGCCGCCACGCCCTTCGGCGCGATGTCGTCGATGCGGCGCAGGTCGTCCTTCGACAGCGTGACGTGGAGCGCACCGAGGTTCTCCTCCAGGTACTTCACGCGCTTCGTGCCGGGGATCGGGACGATGTCGTCGCCCTGGGCGAGCAGCCAGGCGAGGGCGAGCTGCGAGGGCGTGCAGCCCTTGGCCGACGCGAGCTGCGTGATGAGGTCCACGAGGTCGAGGTTCTTCCTGAAGTTGTCGCCCTGGAAGCGCGGCTGGTTGCGGCGGTAGTCGTCGGCGGGCAGGTCGTCGAACGACGTGAACCGCCCGGTCAGGAAGCCGCGGCCGAGGGGGCTGTAGGGCACGAAGCCGATGCCGAGCTCGCGACAGGTGGGGAGGATCTCGTCTTCCACGTCGCGGCTCCAGAGCGAGTACTCGGTCTGGAGCGCGGTGATGGGATGCACGGCCACCGCTCGGCGGATCGTGGCGGCCGATGCCTCGCTCATGCCGAGGTGCTTCACCTTGCCCGCGGTCACCAGCTCGGCCATCGCGCCGATGGTGTCCTCGATGGGCACGGTGCTGTCCACGCGATGCTGGTAGTAGAGGTCGATGTGATCGACGCCGAGCCGCTTCAGCGAGGCGTCGCACGCGCTGCGCACGTACTCCGGCGAGCCGCGGATGCCGAGGAATGCTCCGTCCGCCGAGCGCTGGTTCCCGAACTTCGTGGCGAGGACGACCTGGTCACGGCGCCCGCGGATCGCGCGCCCCACGAGCTCCTCGTTGGTGAACGGCCCATACATGTCGGCCGTGTCCAGGAACGTCACGCCGAGGTCGAGCGCGCGATGGATGGTCGCGATGGACTCGGCGTCGTCACGTCCGGCATAGAAGTCGGACATCCCCATGCAACCGAGACCGAGGGACGAGACGGTCAATGCGTCTTTGCCGAGCTTGCGGTGCTTCATGCGGACTCCTGTGAATGGCTTCCGGACGCTTCGGCGCTTCGCGCCGAGCGACCGAGTCATGCAAACAATCCTTCCATGCTGAGATATCGTTCGCCCGTGTCGTAGCAAAAGGCGAGCACGCGGCTGTTCTCCGGCAGGGTTGGCAGCATCTGGGCGACGCCGGCGAGCGTCGCGCCGGAGGAGATGCCGAGGAAGATTCCCTCTTCGCGCGCGGCGCGGGCGGCGTAGGTGAAGGCTGCCTCTTCCGTGACCTGCACGAAGCCGTCGACCACGGCGGGGTTGAAGTTGTTCGGGACGAAGCCCGCGCCCACGCCCTGGATCTTGTGCGGCGTGTGTGTCCCGCCGCTCAGCACGGGCGACTTCGCCGGCTCCACCGCGATCGTGGTGAAGCCCGGATAGGCCGCCTTGAGGACTTCGCTCACCGCGCTGATGTGGCCGCCGGTGCCGACGCCGGTGATCAGGTAGTCGAGGCCGTCGGGGAAGTCGCGGAGGATCTCCTGTGCGGTCGTCCTGCGATGGATCTCCACGTTCGCGGGGTTGTCGAACTGCATCGGCATCCACGCGCCGGGCGTGGCGTCGACGAGCTCCTGCGCGCGGGCGATGGCGCCCTTGGTCCCCTGCTCCTTGGGCGTGAGCACCAGCTCGGCACCGTACGCCGTGATCAGGCGCCGCCGTTCCACCGACATCGACTCGGGCATCACGACGATGAGCTTGTACCCCTTCACCGCGGCGGCCATGCCGAGCCCGATGCCGGTGTTGCCCGACGTGGGCTCGATGATGGTGCTGCCCGGCCCGATCAGCCCGGCCGACTCGGCCGCGTCGATCATCGCGATGCCGATGCGGTCCTTGATGCTGCCACCGGGATTCGCGCGCTCCAGCTTGAGCCAGACCGACGCGCCGGCCTTGAGGCCCGTGAACAGGCGATTCACGCGGACGTGGGGCGTGTTGCCGATGGTGTCGAGGATCGAGTTGGCGAGCACGAGGCGATTGGATTCAGGGTGAGATGAGCGTATCCGCGCTCGGCAAGTCGGGTTCCATCCTGTTCGCGGCAACAGCCTTTGACCGTGGAGGAGGCGGAGGATGGCCGAACTGGCCGGTCTGGATGCGTCCCGAGCGGCTGTCCTCCGCGTCCTCCGCGGTTCAATCGTTCTACACAGCGCCCATCGCGCCGGCCTCGCGCGCCAGACCGGCGATCACTTCCTCGACGTCAGCGGCAGTCGTGCGGGCATTCATGATCGTCACGCGCAGGACTCGCCTCCCCGCGAGGTTCGTCGCCGTGATCCAGCCGGCGCCGGATCGGTTGTAGCGCTCGCGCAGGCCGCGGTTGACGACGTCCAGCTCGTCGTCGCCCATGCTGCCGTCGCCGATCCAGCGGAAGCACAGGATGTTGGACTCCGGCGCATGCAGCGCGACGAACGACGGATGCGCCTCGATGGCCGAGTGCATCGCCCGGGCGACGTCGCAGAGGCCATCGTAGAGACGGCCGAGCCCGTCGGCGCCGTACCGCTGCAGCGCGACCCAGAGCTTGAGCACGTCGGCTCGGCGCGAGCACAGGAAGCTGCGGACGCCCTGGTCCCAGACCCGCTCGCCTTCGTCGGCGCCGTGGAAGAGGTACGGCGCGCGCTGCGCGAAGGCGCCCTCCAGGTCGCGCTCCTCGCGCACGAGCACCAGGCCCGCGGAAAGGGGGAGGAGCATCATCTTGTGCGGATCCCACGCGATGGAGCGCGCCAGCTCGATCCCGCGCAGCCGGTGGCGATGCGTGCCGCTGAGCAGCGCCGACGCGCCGTGGGCGCCATCCACGTGCAGCCAGATGCCATGCCGCTCGCAGAGGGTCCCGATGGCATGCAGGTCGTCGAACGATCCGGTGGCGGTGGAGCCCGCGGTGGCGACCACGGCCATCACGCGGCGGCCGTCCCGGAGCAGGGTGTCGAGCGTCGTGGAGAGCGCCTCGACATCCATGCGCCAGTCACGCGAGGGGATCACGACGATGTTCCTGAGGCCGAGTCCCATCTCACCGACGGCGCGAGAGACCGCGTAGTGGGCGTGCTCGCCGCAGACGACGACGGGCGCATCGGCGCCGATGCCGTTCGTCCACACGTCGGGGATGGCGGCGGAGCGGGCCGCCAGGAGCCCGGTGAGGGTGGCCTCGGTGCCGCCGCTCGTGAGCGTGCCGCCGGCCGCCGCGCCGTAGCCGACGAGGTCGCACATCCAGCGGACGACGCGGTGCTCCAGCGCCGTGGCGGTCGGCGACATCTCGGCGACGGCCAACGACTGGTTCAGCGCCGCGGTGAGCGACTCGGTCCAGATGGCGGCCGGCAGCGGCGCCGAGACCTGGTGGCCGACGTAGCGCGGATGATAGAGGCGGTTGCAGTCTGGCAGGACCTCGTCGCGAAGCCGTGCGACCACCGCCTCGAGCGCCATCCCGCCGCGCGGCAGCGGCTCGTCGAACCGCAGGTTCAATTCGGCACGCGTGCGCCCGGTGCTCACCGGCCCCTCGCGCGTCGCCGTCTCGGCGAGATACTCCGTGGCGAGCGCCGTGAAGAGATTGGCGGCCGCGATGCTGGTGTCGGCTTCGAGGTCGGCGAGGATCGATGGAGTATCTGGCATGATGAGCTCAGGAGGCTGACCGCAGGCTGCGCACTGCTTCAACGCAGAGGGCGCAGAGAGAAACGGCGAGGGCGCAGAGGAAGGCCGCTCAGGCATTCCCTTCTGTGCCCTCCGTGTCCTCTGTGGTTGAATGCTCTTCGACAGCGTTTTCCCACAGAGGACACGGAGGACACAGAGGACAGGAGAACAAATGTACGAAGGCAGTCCTCTGCGTCCTCGCCGTTCCCCTCGGCGCCCTCTGCGTTGAGGCAGCTGACGTTATCCCGACAGAGGCAGCGTGATGAGGTGCCGCGATTCGCCGGTGTCCTTCGTGAGGTGGCACTCGATCCGGTCGATCGTGACCGGCTCGTCGAAGCGCTCGCGGAGCAGCTTCGCGAGGACGTCGCGCGGTTGCTCGCGGTAGAGGCTGAGCGTCACGTGCGGGGTGAAGAAGAAGCGCGGCGGGGCGGCGCGGAGACCGCTCGTCTTGATGCGCTCGTGCAGCGTGCGCAGCGGTCCATGCGGATCGAGCGGGAGCACCACGATCTCCGTCTGCATGAACTGCGTGGGGCGCCCGAAGCGCAGCACGATCGGCGGGGTCGTCGTCGCGATCGGCAGCAGGCGCTCCTCCAGCTCCGCCACCGTCGTGTCGGGCGCGATCGGTCCCATCCCCGAGGAGCCGGCGAGCGTCACGTGCGGGCGGCCCAGCTTCAGGAGGCGCGGATCGTACGCGGCCTGAAGGGCCACGATTCGCTCGCCCTCGGTGCCGGTGATCTCGGCAATGATGAAGATCCCGCTCTTGATCCGGCTCGCCATGCGGTCGTCGCGGCTCAGCGAGCGGCCGGTCGCGACGACAGGTCCGGCATCACGGACCAGCGCACCGACTGGCCGCCCTGGCCGTTGGGGACGAGCGAGCCCGCGAGCAGCCAGCGGTCCACGAGGTTGCCGGGGTGCGAGTCGTGGTACCGCACCACCTTGAGGCCGGCGAGGGTGCCGATGCCCGCGCCGACGATCACGTCGCTGGCCCAGTGCTGGTTGTTGTACATGCGCGACGCGCCCACCAGCGCCGCGCCGCCGTACATGGCCGTGCCCACGATCCAGCGCGTGCTGGGCGCGTTCCGCGACGTCTCGCTCGTGACCGCCGCGGCGGCGGCGAAGGCGGCGACGGAGTGGCCGGAGGGGAAGGACTTGAAGGCGTTGTTGGAGAAGCCGCGCATGAACCCGTAGTCGTCGGGCCCGGCGCCGACGTACGGCCGCGCGCGGCCGATGAGCCCCTTGAGCGTGGTCGCGGTGATCTCTCCGACGATCAGCGCCTCGGTGCCGTGCAGGCCGAGCCGGGCGAGCTTCGGGTTCTTCGCCAGGCGGCCGGCGCCGTAGAGGGTGCCGCCGATGATGTACGCGCCCGGCGCGGCGATCACGCGCACCGCGGCCGACAGCGTCTGCAGCTTCTTGTTCGCCTGCGTCGACGAGTCCTGCAGCCGGAGCCGGTAGTGTTCGTCGAGCGGGTGGATCAGCCGCGCGCCGAGCAGGATGCCAGCCACGAGGGCCGCGTCGCCGGTGGTGAACAGCGGCCGCGAGCGGGTGGAGTCGGCCTGCGCCTGCAGCGCGGGGGCAACAGTCGTCGAGACGAGGAGGAGGATGGCGAGCAGCGAGGATCGAGCCTGGTTCATACCCGTGCGATCGAGTGTTGGCGCTCCAGAAGATCAACGGCTTCAACGCAGAGGTCGCCCCGACACTTCGTGCGGGGTAAACTCCGGGAACGGCGAGGACGCAGAGGAAGGCCGCTCAGGCGTCCCCCTCTGTGCCCTCTGTGGTTAGACGCTGTTGAAGAGCATTTGACCACAGAGGACACGGAGGACACGGAGGACGCGGAGGGGAAATGCAGTCCTCTGCGTCCTCGCCGTTCCCGGAGTTTACCCCGCACGAAGTGTCGGGGCGTCCTCTGCGTTGAAGCAGTTGGCCGTTGGAGCGATTGACCTGTCACGACTTCCGCCGCGTGCGATTCTTCATCGTGATCTCGGTGGAGTGCTCCAGGTCGTTCAGGAACATCGCTTCCGCCTGGGCGCCGAGGACGGCGTCCTCGATCACGGCGTCGAGCTCGTAGTTGATGGCGACGCCGAGCGGATTGAAGTCGGTGGAGCCCACGCGGACCCAGCGGCCGTCCACGACGCTCGTCTTCGCGTGCATCATCGTGTTCTTCCACTCGAAGATGCGCACGCCGTTGGTGAGCAGCCGGCGGTAGTAGCGGCGCGTGATGAACGTGACCCAGCGGTGGTCGTTGCGCGCGGGGACGAGGACGCGGACGTCCACCCCGTCGCGGGCGGCGCCGGTGAGCGCTTCCACCTCGGACCAGCTCGGGGCGAAGTAGGCGGTCGCGATCCAGATGGTGCGCTCCGCCGAGATGGCCTGGGTCTGGAGGGCGCGTGCGATGCGGAGGCGCAGGGGCTCGCCTTCCACGATGCCGACGAGCGCCGGCTCCGCGGTGGCGGGGTCCAGGTGCGCGCCGCGCGCCATGCGTCGCGTGAGCCGGTGGGAGCCGCGCCGCTCGCGCTTGTGGGCGCGTTCCCACATCGTCTCGAACGCCAGCTGCATGTCGTGCGCGGCCGGCCCCTCGATGCGGACGGCCGTGTCGCGCCAGTGGCCGCGGTGGCGTTCCGTCTTGCCGACCCATTCGTTGCCGATGCCGACGCCGCCCGTGATCCCCACCGCGGCGTCGGCGACCAGCAGCTTGCGGTGATCGCGCGGGATGAGCCCGAACCAGGCGCGGAGGCCCGGGGGATTGAAGACACGGTGCTCGATCCCCGCCTGGCGCAGCCACGCGAGGTAGCTGCCCTTGATGCCGCGCATCCCGATCCAGTCGGAGAGGAGGCGGATCTTCACCCCGCGGGCGGCCGCGGTGACGAGCGCCTGGCCGATGCGCTGGCCCGTCTCGTCGGACCGGAGGATGTAGACCTCCAGGACGATCGTCTCGCGTGCCGAGTCGATGGCCGCGCACATCGCGTCGAAGGTGGCCGGCCCGTCGTGCAGCAGTGCTACCCGGTTGCCGCTGGACACGTCGGCCGCGGCGATGCGCCAGAGGCCGCGCGCGAACGCGGGCCCGCTGCCCGGCCCTGTGAGCCGGCGGTCGGGCGCCACGGGAACGGGTGCTGCAGCGGGAGGGGACGCGGGGGGCGCGACGCCGGCCGGCGAGACCTCGGCCGGGTTGACGGACACGGTGGAAGCGGGAATGGTGGGAGGCACGGATCGCACGATCCGTACACGTTACGTGCCTGCGCGCCGCTCCGCATCCGGGGGCGAGTCCGGAGGCTCGGGCATCGTGTCCGGCGACCCCGCGCGCTCCACGGCGATGGCCGTGTGCTCCTCCAGCTGGGCGAAATCGAAGGGCTTCTGGAGCACCGGCCGGCCCAGGGTGCGCCAGACCCGGTCGCTGCGGGGTTCCTCCGCGAGCTCGCCGGTCACGAAGGTGACGCGCGACGCGAGCTCGGGACGGGAGTCCTCGATCCAGCTCATCAGCTCGAAGCCGCTCTCGGTGCCCAGCCAGACGTCGACGAAGAGCACGTCGGGATCGTGCTCCGTCAGGACCCGCCGCGCCGCGGCCACGGACGACGCGACGTGCACCGTGTGGCCGCGCCGGCCGAACCAGCGCGCGACGGCGCGCCCGATGATCTCCTCGTCGTCCACGTACAGCAGGGTGGCCATGCGGCTCCTTGGGGCGGCGGTCGTGCGCCCCGTCGTGATCCGGGTCGCGTGCGCGGCAACAGCGCCCGTCCGCAAGGCAACGCCAGGATCCCCGCTGGAGATTCACCTGCGGACCCCATGGAGGGAAGGGCTTGCCGGGGAGGGGGGCTTCATCGTTATATCGAGGATGCTCAACATCGATCTCACCGGACGCCGCGCGCTGGTCGCCGGCGTGGCGGACGACGGCGGATTCGGGTTCGCGATCGCCAAGTCGCTCGCTGAAGCGGGCGCGAGCGTGGTCGTCGGCACCTGGCCGCCCGCCCTGAACATCTTCCTGAACCTGCTCGAGCGGGGGAAGATGGACGAGTCCCGCCGCCTCAGCGACGGCTCCCTGCTCACCTTCGAGAAGATCTATCCGCTCGACGCGGTCTACGACACGCTCGACTCGGTGCCGGACGACGTGCGCACCAGCAAGCGGTACAAGGAGCTGGGCGACTTCTCCATCGACGGGCTGGCGGCGCAGCTCGTGGCGGATTTCGGCGAGCGTCCACTGGACATCGTGGTGCACTCGCTCGCCAACGGCCCCGAGGTGAAGAAGCCGCTGCTCGAGACGAGCCGCAGCGGCTACCTGGCGGCCGTGAGCGCGAGCGCCTACTCGCTCGTGAGCATGGTCTCGCGCCTTGGCCCGCTCATGCGCGAGGGTGGCGCGGTCGCGTCGCTCACGTACATGGCGAGCGAGCGGGTGATCGCCGGCTACGGCGGCGGAATGTCGAGCGCCAAGGCCGCGCTGGAGAGCGACACCCGCACGCTGGCGTTCGAGGCGGGGCGCAAGTGGGGGATTCGCGTCAACACCGTCTCGGCCGGCCCGTACGCCTCACGCGCCGCGAGCGCGATCGGCATCATCGGCAAGATGGTGGACTACGTCGGCCGCAACGCCCCGCTCACGGAGCACCTCACTGCCGAGGAAGTCGGCACGACGGCGGCTTTCCTGTGCTCCCCGCTCGCCAGCGGGATCACGGGCTCCACGGTCTACGTCGACAAGGGCTTCCACACGATGGGGATGGCGGTGGCAGAACAGGCGAGTAACGAGTAACGAGTAAGCCGAGAGGCGTCCCGGTCATCCCATGAGCGCGAAGCGCGAATCGGGATCCACCATCTCCGCGGATTGGCTGGCCAATCCGCGGGGATGATGGATCCCGATTCGCTTCGCTCATGGGATGACATCCGCCCGGGATGCTCCGATGATGCGCTGACTCGTTACTCGTTACTCGTTTTTCCCTTTCACATCACGACCGTCGGCTTGGGCACTTCCTTCGCCGCCGGCACGATCTCCGGCTGCCCGTTCGCGCGCAGCAGGGCATTCACGCGCGGCAGGGTGCCGTCCATCACGCGCCGGAGCCGCGCGAGCTCACCGGACAGCTGCGTGGAGAGCTGGTTGAAGACGACGACCGTCTGGTCCGTCGGGCGGGCTTCCGCGCTGCCCGCGACGCCGGCCAGGGCGGCGATCTTGTTGTTGAGGCGGATCGGGTAGTTGAGCGGATCCTGCCCGCTCTGGTTCTTCGTCTGGTAGAGCGAATCCTCCACGGAGCTGAGCTCCATGCGGAACGGCACGTCCAGCGCGCGCAGCTGCTCCAGCGGCGCGCCGCTCAGCTTCCCCTCGCGATCGGTGAGCTGCGCCTTCACGTAGCGGATCGTCTTCACGGCGTCGTTCGCGGCCGTCGTCCGGTCGCGCACCTGCGTCAGGAAGGCGAACTGCGCGGCGAGGTCGGCCGGCGTCGCGGTGGACCGCGGGTCCTTGCGCAGCACGAAGCGCTCGGTGCCGATCAGCGCCCCGTCCACCAGCATCCGCACCTGGTACGTGCCCGGCGGCGCCACGGGACCCTGCGTGCCGGCGGCCCACATGATCAGCCCGTCGAAGCTCGAGGCATCGGGGTAGCGCATGTTCCAGTTGAAGCTGTTGATGCCGGCCTTGTTCGGCGCGCGCGGCGGTGGCGGCACGCGGATCGGGCCGTCCTCGTCCTCGCCGCCACCCTGCACCTCGCCCGGCACGGCATCCGCCCGGCGACGCACCATCCGCTCCGCGCTGTCGCGCGGGATGCCCGTGGCCGAGAGCGAGTCGACGCGCGCGCGGGTGCGCCCCGCGCGCGTCACCGAGTCCGCCGCCGTCGCCGAATCCTGCCGGCTCGTGAACGAGCGGATCAGCGTGCCGTTGGCATCGAGGAACTGCAGCACCACCTCACGGCTGCCGCGCTTCAGCCAGTAGTTCACCACCGGCCCGCCACTCGGGCTCGTGGCGATCGGATGCACTGCCGGTCCGGCCGCTGCGCCCGCGCCTGCCCCCCCGCGCCCTCGGCCCGCGAAGCTCACGCGGTACGCGTCGCGCGGCACGAACAGGTGCGCCTCCGACGAGGTCACCGATGGGCTCAGCTGGCGAAGCGGCGACAGGTCGTCCACCACCCAGAAGCTGCGGCCATGCGTCGCCGCGATCAGGTCCCCGTCCTTGATGGCCAGGTCATGCACCGGCACCGGCGGCAGGTTGAGCTGCAGCGGCTGCCAGCTCGTGCCGTCGTTCGGCGAGAACCACACGCCGCGCTCGGTGCCCACGTAGAGCATGCCCCGCTTCTCCGGGTCCTCGCGGATCACGCGGGTGAACTCCGTCGGCGCGATCCCGGCATCGATGCGCGACCAGGTGCGCCCGAAGTCGGTCGTCTTCCAGAGGTACGGGCGCATGTCGTCGAGCTGGTACCGGTTGGCGGCGATGTACGCGGTGCCCGGCGCGAACTGGCCGGGCTCGATGATCGACACGCGCGTGTAGGCCGCCATGTCCGGCGGCGTCACGTTCTGCCAGGTCTTGCCGTTGTCGCGCGACACGTGCACGAGCCCATCGTCCGACCCCGCCCACAGCACGCCCTTCTGCTTCGGCGACTCGGCGAAGGCGAAGATCACGCCGTAGTACTCCACCGACGTCTGGTCCTTGGTGATCGGACCGCCGGAGGGGCCGAGCGTCTTGGGGTCGTTGCGCGTGAGGTCGGGCGAGATGACTTCCCAGCTCTGTCCGTCGTTCGTCGTGCGATGGACGTGGTTGCTCGTCGCGTACATCACGTTGTCGTTGAACGGCGAGAGCACGATGGGGAAGGTCCACTGGAACCGATACTTGAGATCGGCCGCGGAATGACCCATCGGGTTGTCGGGCGCGGGGTTGATGTTGCGCGTGAGCCCCGTGCGCATGTCCTTGCGCGTGAGCAGCGCGCCGTAGCTGCCCGCGTACGTGATGTCCGGGTTGTCCTTGCGCGTCGCGATGTAGCCCGACTCGCCGCCGCCCGCCTCCATCCAGTCGGACTGGTCGATGCCGCCGGCCTTGCGGCTCGGGCCGCAGAGCGTGCTGTTGTCCTGCTGCGCGCCGCAGACGTGATAGGGGAAGTGCGTCGTCGTCGTCACGTGATAGAACTGCGCGGTCGCGTAGTCCTGTTCGCTCCACGTGCGCCCGCCGTCCACGGACACGCTGGCGCCGCCATCGTCGCCCTCGATCATCCGCCGGTTGTCGTTCGACGCGACCCAGAAGTCGTGCGAGTCGCCATGCGGGATGCCGCGCACGGGGGTGAACTTCCGCCCGCCGTCCGTCGACTTCATGAAGTTGACGTTGTTGACGTAGACGACGTTGGAGTCCACGGGGTCGGCGTGGATCTTGGTGTAGTACCAGGCACGCTGCCGCAGCGCGCGGTCGCTGTTGATCCGCTGCCACGTGGCGCCGGCATCGCTGGAGCGATACACGCCGCCGGAATCCGCCTCGATCAGCGCGAACAGGCGGCTGGAGTTCACCGGCGACACCGTCACGGCGATGTTGCCGAGCGTGCCCGCCGGCAGGCCGGGGTTGCGGGTGATCTCGGTCCAGTGGTCGCCGCCGTCGGTGGTCTTGAAGATGCCGCTGCCCGCGCCGCCGGACACGAGCATCCACGGCGTGCGTCCCGCCTGCCAGAAGGCGGCGTAGAGCGTGTTGGGATCCTTCGGGTCCATGGCGAGATCGCTCACGCCGGTGGAGTCGTTGCGGAAGAGGATCTTCGTCCAGGTCCGTCCGCCGTCACGCGTGCGATAGACCCCGCGATCGGGGGTCGGGGCCCACACGTTGCCCTCGGCCGCGACGTACGCGATGTCGGGGTTCGTGGGGTGCACGCGCACCCGCGAGATCTGTCTGGTTGCCTTCAATCCGAGCGACGTCCACGTCTTGCCGGCGTCGTTGGAGCGCCAGACGCCCTCGCCGTGCGAGACGTTGCCGCGGATCGGGGCCTCGCCGCCGCCCACGTACACGATGTCCGGGTTGGACTGCGCCACGGCGATGGCGCCGATGGTGCCGCCGAAGTACTTGTCGGTCATCGGGGCCCACGACTGGCCGGCGTCGGTGCTCTTGAAGACGCCGGCGCCGGTGGTGCCCATCCAGTACTCCATCGGACGGGCGACGCTGCCCGCGACGGCGGCGCTCCGGCCACCGCGGAAGGGCCCGAGCTCGCGCCACTTGAGGGTGTTGAGCGCGGTGGTGTCGATGGTCATCGGCCCGCGCGAGGCGGGGGCCACGTCGGCGGTGCGACCCTGCGCGGCGAGCGCGACGGGGGCAAGGAGCGCGACGAGGGTGGTGCGGTGGGGAAAACGGATCACGGGCGGTTCACTCCGGGTAGGGTCCGACTGCCACGCGAATCAGGCGCGGAAATCGTGGAGGCGCAAGGTGCAGCGCACAGGCTGATAACGGCTCCCGGGGCCCCAGCGCTGTACACCCGCTGAAACCCGCGCCGCCAGTGGCGCCACGAGCGGACCTGATGGCCGCTCAGTCGAACGGGGACAAGCGATCGAACGGAGGGGACGGACCAGGACGGATGACGTCCTCGGGCTGACTCCTCCTGGAGGGGTACAGCGCCACACCCCCAAAAACGCCCATGAGTTTGGATGCTGCAGGGCCCGGATCGGTGCGCCGTGGCCGACCGATAGAGGTATCCGTCCTGCTCCCCCCCCTCCGTTCGATCGTTTGTCCCCCTTTCGACTGAGTGACCAGCCAGGCGCGCTCACTGAGAGCAGCATGGGGCGTTCGCACCGCTTTTGCCTTCCTGGAGGGCGATGACGCCCTCCTATGAGCTCACCAGCTGCGCCGCGTGCGGCGAGTCCGACGCCGACGAGCTCGCGACCGCAGAGTCGATGCGTGCCGAGGTGGAGTCCCTGTGGGAGTTCCATTCGCGCCGGCTCCAGCCCGGGATCCCCGCCGACCACCTGATGGACCGGGTCGCGTTCTCGCAGCATGCGCCCCTGCGGGTGGTGCGCTGCCGGCACTGCGGCCTGGTCTACCGCAACCCGATCGAGCGCGCCACGGAGCTCGCGGCCATCTATCAGGACGCCGGGCCGACCACCGAGGTGCTCCGCGCGCTGCACGAGACCCAGCGGGCGTCGTATGCCGCCCAGGCCGAACGGCTGACGACCGTCTTCGGGCGCCGTGGACGGGGGATCGAGGTCGGGAGCTATGTCGGGGCCTTCCTCGCCGCGGCGCGCGACGCGGGCTGGCAGTTCACCGGGGTGGACGTGAGCGAGTCCGCCAACCGCTTCACCCGCTCCCTCGGCTTCGACGTGCACGACGGCCCGCTGGAGTCGTTCGACGCCGGCACGCGCGTGGACGTGGTCGCGATCTGGAACTGCCTCGACCAGCTCGCCGACCCGGCCGGCACCCTCGCCGCCGCGCGACGCCACCTCGCGCCCGGGGGGATGGTGTCCATCCGCGTCCCGAACGGGGCCTGCTACGCCGCCATGCGACCCCTCCTGGACGGGCCGCTGGCCGGCGTCGCCCGGGGCTGGCTCGCCCAGAACAACCTGCTCGGCTTTCCCTACCGATACGGCTTCACCCCCGGCTCGGCAACGCGCCTCGTGGAGCGGCTCGGATTCCGCGTGGAGCACGTGGAGGGCGACGTCCTGGTCCCGATCGCCGACAAGTGGACGCGCCCGTGGGCGGCGGTCGAGGAGCGCGTCGTGAAGTCGGCGATCGGCGCCGTGGCCGGCGTGGGCGGAGACGACCTGCCGCTGGCGCCCTGGTTCGAGCTGTACGCGCGGCTCGAGGAGGCGCCCCAGGTTCATCCGGGCTCCTGAACAGCGTTTCACCGCAGAGGACGCGGAGGACGCGGAGGACGGCCGCTCGGGCCGGCCACACGAGGCGTCGGTTCGGACCGAATGGACCGAATTGAAACGAGAACTGCCGGATTCCTGCCGGGCGCGCAGGTAGCCGATGCGCACCAGAAGTGATCCGGCAGTTTTCGGTGCACTCGCTGCATCCGGTCCGAACCGGCCCGTCTGGATGCGTCCCGAGCGGATGTCCTCCGCGGTGAAATGCCCTGGTCGTGAGCGTCAGCCGGCACCACCGACGGCCAGCTTCCCCGCCAGCCATTCCGCCGCGCCGTCGATCGCCGCGGGGGGCGGCCAGTGTCCTCCCTCGTACCACACGAGCTCCTTCGGCTCGTTCGCGGCGGCGAACAGGCGCTCGGCCTGGGCGGGGCGCGTGGTGGTGTCGCGTCGCCCGTTCACGAGGAGGAGCGGTCGCCCGTCCAGCTTGCGCGCGGCGCGCGGGGGGTCCACGAGGCCGCGCACCATCGCGGCGTACGGCGTCTGGTCGGGGAGGTCCCCCGCGGCCGCCAGCGCGACCGCGCGCAGCCGAGGCTCGTCGGCCGCCGTCATCAGCGCCAGGAAGCCGCCGAGCGAGTAGCCGAGGATGCCCAGGCGGCTGGCGTCGACGTCCTCCTGGCCCGCGAGCCAGGTCACCGCCTCGCGCGCCTCGCTCACGGCGCCGCGCCATGCGCCCACGAGCACCAGCGGGTTCTTCGGGATGCCGCCGCTGGCCGAGACGCGCTCGCCGTGGAACGGCAGGTCGAGGGCGAGGGAGCCGACGCCACGCGCCAGCAGCGCGCGGCCGATCGCCTGCGCCATGCGCTCCTTGCTGCTCGAGAACCCGTGCAGGAGCAGCACGGCCGGCCGCGGGCCTGGCGGCGCGGATGGCGTGAGCCAGAGCGCGGGCACCGTCTCGCGCCCGTAGACCAGGTCGAGCCGCTGCTCGGTCCCGCGCGGCAGGCGCGTGGTGCGACGGATGTCGGCGGTGAACGGATGGCGGGCCATGATGGCGCGACGGGGCAAGAATGTCGCCCGCGCTCTTGAAAGGTCAACGGCTTCAACGCAGAGGGCGCCGAGGGGAACGGCGAGGACGCAGAGGAGTGCATTTTCACCTCCGTGCCCTCTGCGTCCTCCGTGGTAAAATGCTTTTCAAGGGCGTTTTACCACGGAGGACACGGAGGGCACAGAGGGGAACGTCTGAGCGGCAGTTCCTCTGTGCCCTCGCCGTTCCCCGGAGCTTACCCCGCACGAAGTATCGGGGCGCCCTCTGCGTTGAAGTAGTTGCAGTTGCAGTTGCAGTTGCAGCCTGGGAAGCTCTCACGCCCCCCTCGCATTACTTTTTCTCGATGCCGATCCTCCCCGCCGCATGACCGCCTCGCGCTGGCTGATCACCGCGCTCTCGTTCATCGCGACAATCGGGGTCTCCATCTACATGGTCGTGGGGTGGTCGCAGCAGGGGATGTCGCTCCTGCTGCCCCCGCAGGCGCACCTGCTCGCGCTCGCCGCGGTGGCCATCGAGGTGACGGCCCGCGCCCTGAAGATCCGGTGGAGCGCGCGGGCCGTCGGCATCGACCTCCCCTTCCGCACGGCGGTCCGGACCTGCCTCGGCGGCGACTTCGGCGCGGCCATCACCCCCGCCCGCAGCGGAGCCGAGCCGGCGCGCTTCTTCATCCTGTCGGAAGCGGGGCTCCCCTCGGCCGGCGTGCTCGTGATCCTCTACGCCGAGCTGTTCCTCGAGGTCTTCTCGCTGGCCACCGTCGTCGCCGTCGTCGCGATCATCTTCCGCCACGCGGGAGCCGTGGTCATCACGCTCACCAGCATCGTGGGCGGGTACGCGGCCGTGGTGCTCGGCGTCGGCGCGAGCGCGCTGTACCTCTCGCGACGCAACGCGAGCGGCCCGCCGCCACGATGGGCGCGACGCCTGCGCCTCGACGCCGGCCGCTGGCGCACCGTCCAGCGCGCGCTGCGCAAGCTGCGCTCGACGATCGACTCCGTGGAGCACGTGGACCCTCGCGCGGCGATCTCGGCCCTCCTCGCGTCGGTGGTTCACGTCGGCATCCGCCTCGGCGTGCTGCCCGCGCTGGTGCTGACGAGCGCCGCCAGCGTGCCCCTCGCCCCGCTCGCGCTCTGGCCGCTCGGCTTCCTGTACGGCGCGGCCGTGGTGCCGGCCCCCGGCGGTGGCGGCGCGGTGGAGATGGCCTTCCGCGCCGCACTCGGCAGCGCGATCCCCGCGTCCCTCTTCGCCGCCGCGCTCGTCTGGTGGCGCTTCTACACCTTCTACATCTACATCCTCCTCGGCGCCATCGCGGCAGGCAGCACCGTCATGCGCGCGGTGCGGAAGACGGAGGAGTACGAGGTGGAGGTGGAACTGCAGAACGAGTAACGAGTAACGAGTAACGAATATCGAGTAAGAACAGCAGAGCGTCCCGAGC
>JAQBPZ010000368.1 GCA_028287225.1 Gemmatimonadota bacterium | reverse complement strand
GGAAGCCCTGCGCGGCGACGCGGCGCCCGCCGACGGCATGCTGATCTTCGAGAAGCCGCGCGGCTGGTAGGAATGCGATGAAGGGCCGCGCCTGCCCGGCGCGGCCCTTCGTGCGTCAGCCACCGCCGGGCTACGGGTTCGGCCGCACGGGAGTTCCGATCGTGGGAGTGGTCGAGTCGAGCGAGAAGGTGAACGGCTGCTGCACGAGCTGCTTCACCGCGCGGCCGCCAACCCGCGCCGGCTCGAATCGCAGCATCGCCAGCGCGGCACGCACCGCATCGGTGAACTGGCCGTGCGACGACATGAGGACCTTGTAGGTGCTCGGGATCACCGCGCCCGTGGTGTCCACCACGAACTGGGCGAGCACCTCACCCTTCACTCCCGCCGCCTTCAGCTCCGGCGGGTAGATCACCTGTCCCGTCCCCGGGATCTGCCGCACCTGCTTCTCCACCTGGAACTCGAAGTAGGTATCGTTCGCGACCTTCTTCGGCCCCTCGCCGGTGTCCGGCTGCGCGACGACGTTCGGCATGGGTGCGCGAGTCGCGACCGGCGCCGGAACCTGGCTGAGCTTCGTGTATGGGCCCGCCGACATGTAGGGGTCGAGCACGGTCTCCGGGTATCCCTTGGCCCGCAACGCGGCACGCAGTTCCTCCGGAGCCTTGCCACTGCTCGCGATCCGGGCCCGCAGGGTGTCCGCGAGCGCCGGGTTGACGACGACCAGCGACCGTGGATTGGTGACCTGGGCCGAGCTGGCGGCGACGCTGGCGACGACGAGGCCGAGGCTGCCGAGGGCGACGCGGATGCGGCGATGGGTGGGGTGCGTGCTGAGCATGGCGCGAATCCTCCGTTCGAGGTGTGAGCGTGACGAGATGAGGGCCGGCACGAGGCGCACCGAGGTGTCCGCCTGTGCGACGAGGAGCAGCAGCTTGCCGTACTGCGTTCGGTTCGCGTGCGCGCGGAGCACCCGGGCATCGCAGTCGATCTCCAGCGCGAGCCGGGCCCGGCGCGTCATCCACCAGAGCGCGGCGTTCCACGGCATGAGCACCAGGGCAATGCTGCAGCCGAAGGCGAGCCACGCATCGCCGGCGCGCCGGTGCTCGTCCTCGTGGCGCACGATGACGTTCCGCAACGCCGGCTCGAGCTCCAGCAGCGCCCGCGGATAGAGGATGTCGGGACGCACGAGACCGATCACCGCCGGCCCTGCCTCGTCGCTCACCAGGAGCGCCACACCGCCGAGGTCGCGCCGCTCCGCGGCCCGGCGCAGGCGGTGCGCCCGGCGCAGGCCGATGGCGAGGCGGAGGAGCATCACGAGCGAGAGACCCAGCCACGCCGCCAGGAGCAGGCGGTCGACGCCCGGCATCCAGGCGCGGCTCGACTGCTCGAGCGCGGCCGGCATGAGCTGCGTCACGCGGATCGGCGGCAGTCGCACCACACCCGCGATGGGCGCATCGCGCCGGAACACCAGCGCGAGCACGGGCCAGAGCACGCTCGCGACGATCGCGACGCACCAGCTGGCGCGCGCCTCCCGACCGAGCGCGCGCAGCACCTGCTCCCCGCACAGCGCCGCAAGGGCGGCGAACGCGGCGAAGAGCGACGCGGTCAGCATCCACGCGGCGATCATCGTCCGTCCTCCGTGCGCGGGCGCGCGCCGAGCTGCGCGGCGATGCGCGTGAGATCCTCGGCGGTGAGGTCGTGGTCCGCCACGAGCTGGGTGAGCAGCGCCTCGGGGGACCCGAGGAAGATCGTGTCGATGAGGCGGCGAAGCGCGCGCTTCTGGGCCGCGCGCTGCTTCACGCGCGGGAAGTAGCGGTGCGCCCGCCCCTCCTCCTCGCGTCGCAGGAAGCCCTTGGCCTCCAGGTTCCGGAGGATCGTGAGCACCGTGGTGTACGCGAGCCGCGCATCGAGCGCCTCCTGCACCTCGGCCACCGTGCCCGACCCGCGGTGCCAGAGCGTGGTCATCACGTCCAGCTCCCGGTCGCCCAGCGTCGCTGCATCCATGTCGTGCCTCTCCGCCCCTGGGATCGATGTACTACCTGCATAGTAGCATATGCCCGCCGGCCGGCCGTGTCAACTATGCGGGTAGTAGACGCGGACAGCGCGCTGGAAGCCCCGCCCCCCCGCGGGCTATGTTCCGGTGGTCGGTCGCCGCCCCCGCCATGCCGTCGTACGCCTCACGTTCCACGCGCCCCGCCATGCCCCGTTCCCTGTCGGTCATCACCGCGCTCGCCGCCCTCCTGCTTGCCACCGCGGCGGGCGCGCAGTCCCGTCCCTTCGGCACGGAGGGCGACTTCGTCATGCGGGACTTCCGCTTCGCCAGCGGCGAATCCCTGCCCGCGCTGCGCATCCACTACCGCACGCTCGGCCATCCGCGCCGCGATGCCTCGGGCGTCGTGCGGAACGGCGTCCTGATCCTGCACGGCACCACGGGGGCGGGCGCCAACTTCGCCACGCCGATCTTTGCCGGCGAGCTGTTCGGCCCGGGCCAGCCCCTGGACACCGCACGGTACTATGTCGTGCTCCCGGACGGCATCGGACACGGCCAGTCGAGCCGGCCCAGCGAGGGGCTGCATGCGCGGTTTCCGCATTACACGTATGACGACATGGTCGATGCCCAGCACCGGCTGCTCGTGGAGCACCTCGGCGTGACGCACCTGCGCCTCGTCATGGGCACGTCGATGGGCGGCATGCACAGCTGGGTGTGGGGCGCGCGGTATCCCGGCTTCGCCGACGGCCTCGTGCCCCTGGCCAGCGCGCCCACGCAGATCGCCGGCCGCAACCGGATGCTGCGCCGCATGGCGATGGAGGACATCCGCTCGGATCCCGAGTGGAAGGGCGGCGAGTACACCACCCCGCCGCACGGGCTGCGGGCCGCCCTGCAGATGCTGTGGGTCATGACGAGCGCGCCGCTCGTGCAGCAGCACGACGCGCCGACTCGCGCGCAGGCCGATAGCGCCATCGACCGCTTCCTGAACGCGCGGATGCGCACGATGGACGCGAACGACATGCTGTACGCCTTCGACGCCTCGCGGGACTACGACCCCGAGCCGACGCTCGAGCGCATCACGGCGCCGCTGCTCGCCATCAACTCGGCCGACGACCAGGTGAACCCGCCCGAGCTGGGCATCGTGGAGCGGCTCATGCCGCGCGTCGCGCACGGCCGCTTCCTGCTGATTCCGATCAGCGCGGCGACGCGCGGGCACGGCTCGCACACCGTGGCCGCGCTGTGGAAGGCTCCCTTCGCCGACTTCATCGAGCACGCGCTCGCTCCCCTGCCTCCGCTCCACTGACCGCACCATGACCCTGCTCCTCCTGCATGGCGCCCTCGGCAGCCGCGCGCAGCTCGATCCCCTCGCCGCCCTCGTGTCGCGACGCCGGCCCGTGCACCAGATCGAGTTCGAGGGACACGGCGCCACGGGGTCGCGCGACCGCCCGTTCAGCGTGGACGGGTTCGTGGAGAACGTCGTCGCCGCGCTCGACTCCTCCGGCCAGGAGAAGGTGGACGTGTTCGGCTACAGCATGGGCGGCTACGTCGGCCTGGCGCTCGCCCTCGCCCATCCGGGGCGGGTGAGCACCATCACGACGCTGGGCACGCGCTTCGCCTGGGACCCCGCGACCGCGGCCCGCGAGGCGGCGCGGCTGGACCCGGAGGTGATCCGGGTCAAGGTCCCCGCCTTCGCGTCGACGCTCGCCGAACGTCATGTCGCCTCCGGGTGGGAACCGCTGCTCGCGCGCACCGCGGCGTTCATCACCTCGCTCGGCGAGCGTGCGCCGCTCGGCCAGGCCGAGCTCGCGCGCATCCACCACCGCGTGCGGATCATGGTGGGCGACCGTGACGGCACGGTGAGCGTGGAGGAATCCGCCGCCACCTTCCGCCAGCTCCCGTCGGGGGAGCTGATGGTGCTGCCGCGGACGCCGCATCCGATGGAGCAGGTGGACGTCTACCGGCTGGCCGACGTGCTCATCGAGCTGACAAGTTGAAGCCGGGCGCTCGCGGCTTCGCCGCGCGCTTGGCGAGCGCAGCGAGCGCCCGGTCTCTCCCGTATCTTGTATCATGAAGCTCATTCGACTCACGATCGCATTCGCGCTCGTCGGCTGCGTGCAGGTCAAGGAGCGCGACGCCGATTCGCTGGCCGCCCGGGCCAAGATCGATACCTCGAGCGGCCTGCTCGCCGTCACCCCCGGCCGCGTGGACTCGACGGCCGCGTCGACGGTGCCGCGCACCCCGCCACTCGTGGGGGTCGACAGCGCCACGATGATCCGCGGCATGGGGTCGGCGGCCGAACGCCAGGCGCTGCGGAACGACACGGCGGTCGCCCTCGCCATCCCCGATTCCGTCATCGCTGCCATCGTCGCCACCGCACCACCGGCGCCGGTGCCTCCCGCCGCGATCCCGGCCGTGGGCGGCAGCGACGTCGAGATGCTGCGGCACGCGATGCAGGTGCCGGTGGCCGGCATCTCGCCCTCAATGCTCCACGACACCTACGACGAGATGCGTGGCGGCACCCGGCGGCATGAGGCGCTCGACATCCTCGCCACGCGCGGCACCCAGGTCGTCTCGGCCACGAACGGTCGCGTGCTCAAGCTGTTCGACAGCAAGGCCGGCGGGCTGATGGTCTACGCGGCGGACGAGACCAACCGCTTCATCCTCATGTACGGTCACCTGGATGCGTACCAGCCGGGCCTCGCCGCCGGCCAGCCCCTGCGCCGCGGACAGCCGCTCGGCACCGTGGGCACCACGGGCAACGCGCCCGCGGGCGTTCCCCACCTTCACTTCGCCGTGGCACGCTCGGCCAACGTGAACGAATGGTGGAAGGGGATGCCGGTGAATCCGTATCCGCTGCTCAGGCCGTGAAGAAGGATTAGGGATTAGGGATTAGGGATTAGGAACTGACGGGGCTGCCCACTCAGACCTGTCATCCCACGAGCGCGCGCAGCGCGTCGAGTCGGGATCTGCCATCCCTGCGGACGGGCCAGCATCAGGGCAAGGACAGCAGATCCCGACACTCGGTCGCAGAGTTCACCCCGCGCGAAGCGTCGGGGCTCCCTCCTGCGGGATGACAGCCGCCCGGGACGCCAGGCGCCGACACGCGAGTCGACAGTTCGAGCGGCGTCGCGCAGTTCCTAATCCCTAATCCCTAATCCCGCTTCCGCACCACCCGCGTCACCAGCCGCGCCTGTCGTACGCGCTTCAGCAGGAACGCCACGGTGATGGCCGTCGCGAAGGTCCAGATTGCGACGAAGATCGTGCGGGTGCGGTCCGGCCGGTGCCCGATGTCGAATCCGTAATACACCGCCAGCGCGACGCCGTGCACCGCCACCACGCCGATCGCGAGGCGCAGTGTCGCCGCGCGCAGCTGCGCGCGGCGCGCATCGACTTCCGGGTTCGGCGTCACGTTCGCCATCTCAGTCCCCCATCACGGGAATCGCGCCCTTCGGGATGGGATGCTCCGCCGTCATCGGCGGGTTGAAGCCGAACTTCCTCGACAGCCAGTGCCGCGCCTCGTCCATCACCTCGTAGAAGGTGGGGATGACCAGCAGCGTGAGCAGCGTGGACGTCAGCACGCCCCCGATGATCGCCACGCCGAGCGGCGCGCGGAACTGCGCGCCCTCGCCGCGGCCCAGCGCCACCGGGATCATGCCCGCGATCAGCGCGAACGTCGTCATCAGGATCGGCCGCAGCCGGATCGCGCCGGCCTCGATCAGCGCCTCGCGCAGGGGCATGCCGTCCTTCTCGCGGGCCCACTTCGCGAAGTCGATGAGCAGGATCGCGTTCTTGGCCACGATGCCCATCAGCAGGATGACGCCGATCAGCGACATCAGGTTCACCGTGAATCCGCTGATCGCCAGCGCGAGCAGCACGCCGATGAGCGAGAGCGGCAGCGAGACCAGGATGGCGAGCGGGTCGAGGAAGCTGCCGAACTGCACCACCAGGATCAGGTACATCAGTCCCACCGCGATCACCAGCGCGGTGCCGATCTGTCCGAACAGCTCCTGCTGCTGCTGGGCGTCGCCACCGAGCCGAAGCCGGACGCCCGGGGGCAGCGTCAGCTTCTTGAGCCGTGCCTCCACGTCGGTGGTCACGTCGCCGCTCGCGCGTCCCGACACGTTCGCCTGCACGGACACCACGAGCTCACGATCCAGGTGATCGATGATCGCCGGCCCCACGCCCTGCGTGATCGTGGCCACCTGGCCCAATGGCATGGTCTGCGGGGCGCCCGTCGGCCCCTGCACCACGAGGGGAAGCTGGCCGAGGTCGTTGGCGTTGCGCCTCGCCTCGGGTGCGAGACGGACCTGCACGTTGCGCATCTCCCCGCTGGGATCCTGCCAGTCGCCCGCATCGATGCCCGCGAACGCCGGACGCAGCGACTGCGCCACCTGCCCCACCGTCACGCCCATCGCCCCCGCCACTCCGCGGTTGAGGTCGACGTTCAGCTCCGGCTTCTGCCCCTTCGTGCTGAGCCCCACGTCCACGGCGCCCGGCGTCGCCTTCACGATGGCCATCACCTGTTCCGCGCCCTCGTTGAGCGCCTTGATCTCGTTGCCGACGAGCTGGAACTGCAGCTGCTTGCGGCCGCCGCCGAAGTCGTTGGTGAACACCGACAGCGTGACGCCCGCCACGTTGTTCATCTCGCCGCGGAGCGTGGTCGCGAGCTGCTCCACGCTCATGCTGCGCTCGCCCTTCGGCACGGTGTGGACGTAGATGCTGCCCTCGTCCACCGTGCCGGTGGACCCGCCGCCAAGGGTGGTGTACGTGTACTCCACCTCGGGATGCGCACGCGTGATGCGCGCCGCCTCCTGCGCCTTGAGCCGCGTATACTCCATGTTGGAGCCGGGCGGCGTCTCCAGCGCGATGATGAACGAGGAGCGGTCGTCCTCGGGAAAGAAGCCGACGCCGACCGTGCGCACCGACGGCACCAGCTTCGGCAGGATGAAGAAGAGGGCGATGCCGACCGCGGTCACGGCGAGCTTCGCCACCCGTGGCAGGCGCTTCGTGGTCAGCGACCACACGATGAGCCCCAGCGCGGCGAGCGCCGCGAGCAGGCCGGTGAGGCCCCCCGAGAACAGCGTGAAGGACGCGAAGAAGCTGCCGATCGCCAGCGCGACCATCGCCGCGCGGTGGTCGAGCGCCCACGCGATCACGCCACGGTAGCGATGCGCCTGCCGGTCGAACCACTTGTTGAACGTGTCGAGCCGCTTGGTGATCCACGGCTTCTGGTCCTCGGTCAGGTGCGGATCGGGCCAGTAGGCCGAGAGCATCGGATCGAGCGAGAACGAGACGAACAGCGAGACGAACACCGAGCACGCGATCGTCAGCGCGAACGGCTTGAACCACTGCCCGCCCACGCCCGGCATGAAGCCGATCGGCACGAACACGGCCAGGATGGAGAACGTCGTCGCCGCCACGGCGAGCCCGATCTCGTCGGTCCCCTCCTGCGCGGCGAGGTAGTGGTCCTTCCCCATCTCCACGTGCCGCACGATGTTCTCGCGCACCACGATGGCGTCGTCGATCAAAATTCCGATGGCCAGGCTCAGCCCGAGCAGGCTCATCGTCTCCAGCTGGAAGCCCATCACCCACACGGCGATGAAGCTCGCCATCACGGACACGGGCAGCGCCAGGCCGGTGATCACCGTGGAGCGCCAGGAGTTGAGGAAAAGGAAGACGACGAGCACGGTGAGGACGGCGCCTTCCAGCAGCGCCTCCTCCACGTTCTTCACCGCCGCGCTCACCCGCGTTCCCGAGTCCTTCACCAGCTCGAGCTGCGTGCCCTTGCCGAGCGTGGGCTGGAGCGTCTTGATGCGCGCGCGGACCTTGTCGCTCACGTCCGTGGTGCTGTAGCCCTTCGATTTCTTGATGTCGATGCCGACCGCCTCCCGCTCGCCGTTCTTGTTGCCGAACAGCGCCAGCGTGCGCGGCTCCTCGGTACCGTCGCGCACGTTCGCCACGTCGCCGAGCCGCGTGGGGATCCCCCCGCGCTCGGCCACGATGAGCTGCGTGAACTCCTGCGGGTTCTCCAGGCGCCCGCGCAGCCGGATCGAGCGCTCGTCCAGCGCGCCCGTGACGCGCCCCACCGGCGCCGCCAGGTTCTGGAGCTGGAGCGCCTGCACCACCTGCCCCACGCTCACCCCCGCCGCCTGCATCCTGGCCGGCACCAGCTCCACCGTCAGCTCGCGCACCACGCTCCCGCTCACCACCACCTCGGCCACACCGGGAATGGAGCGCAGCTCGCGCGTGATCGACGGATCGGCGAGACGCGTCAGCTCCGCCTGGCTCAGCACGGTGCTCGTGAGCGCCAGCGACACGATCGGCCGGTCGGTGTCGTTCATCTTCCTGATGATCGGCTCCTTCATCTCGGCCGGCAGGTCCACCCGCTTCGCCGAGATCGCGTCGCGCAGGTCCTGCGTGGCCTCCATCAGGTCCTTGCCGAAGTTGAACTCCACGAGGATGAAGCCGTAGCCGTCATAGGCCTTGCCCGTGACCTGCTTCACGCCGCTGATGCTGGAGATCTGCTCCTCGATCGGGTCGAGGATCTCCTTCTCCACGCCGTCGGGCGAGGCGCCCGGATAGGGGATGCCGACCGACACGAACGGCGGCGCCACGTCCGGGAACTCGTCCGTCTTGAGCTTGAACAGCGCGAACGCACCGAACACGACCAGCGCCACCATCGACACGACGGTGATGAGTGGCTTCCTGATCGCGAAATCCGAGATGAACATTGGGTTTGCCTGGGGTACGATTTACTCGACGAGCGAGCGGTTCACGGGTGTTCGGTTTCGGTTTTCAGTTTTTCGGTTTGTCGGTTCTCGGCGTGCCCCGGGACGCATGGACCGACCGAGGCTGGCCGACAACCGGAAAACCGAAAACCGACAAGCCGTCTTACCTCTTCACGTCACTCGGCGCCGAGACCTTCACCGGCGTGCCCGGCGAGATGCCGCGCGCCGCGCCGAGCAGCACGGTGTCGCCCGGGATCAGCCCACCCGTGATCTCCACCGTCTCGGCCGCCGCGTCGCGCAGGCCGAGCGTGACTTCCGCCTTCTCGATCTTGCCGGCGCGCAGGCGTACCACGTACGGGCGAAGCCCGCGCTCGTCCACGGCGCCCAGCGGCACCATCGGTGCCGTGCGCGACTCGCTGCTCACGCGCCCCTCGGCGAAGAGCCCGCCCACGAGCGTGTTGCCCGCGTTCGGGATGGACGCCACGATCTTCACCTGTCGCGTCACCGGGTCCGCCGTGGGGTTCACCCGCGTGATGCGGCCCGCGAACGTGCGCGTCGGGTAGCCGTTCACCTTGAACTCCACCGGCAGCCCCACGCGCACCTGGGCCAGCGCCTCGGCGGGAACGGCCGCCTCGAGCTGCATGCTGCCCGGGTCCACGATCGTGAACAGCGCCGTCCCCGGCGTCACCACGTCGCCCGCATTCGCCTGCCGCTGCGCGACGACGCCGCTGAACGGCGCCTGCACGCTGGCCTTGTCGAGCTGCTTCGTGATGTTCGCGAGCTGCGCGCGCGCCGTGGCGAGCTGCGCCTGCGAGCCGAGCACCGCGTTGCGCGCCTGCTCCAGGTCGCGCTCCGCGATCGCGCCGGCGCGCTCCAGCGTCGCATTGCGCTCCAGGTTGCGGCGCGCGATGTCGTACGAGCTCTGCGCGGTGGTCACCGCGCTGCGCGCCGACACCGCCTGGTCCCGCAGCACCGACGCGTCGAGCTGCGCGAGCGACTGCCCGGCACTCACCCGCTGTCCGGCTTCCGCGAAGGTGTTGAGCACCGCCCCGGACATCTCGGCACGGATCGTCGCCGACTTCTCCGGCGTCAGGCTGCCCGAGAGCGCCGGCCCGGTACGGATCTGCTCGGTGCGCACGATGACGATGTTCTCCGGGCCCACGAGCATCGTCTCGGCCTTCACCGGGGCGGCGCTCGCCGACTCGCTCTTCTTGCAGCCCGCGAGCGCGAGCGGAAGGGACAGCGTCAGCAGCAGCGAGGCGCGCGAGGCGCGGGACAGGGCGGACATGGTGTGGTGCGTCGTCGTCATGGCGTGAATGCTCCCGATGGGCCTGCGCCGGCGGATGCGCCGGCGCTCTGTGCGCGCTGCTGCTGGGCCTGCGACTGCGACTGCTGCTGCTGTTGCTGCTGGAGCTGCTGCTGCTGGGCCGCCGCGCCAGCGCCGAGCGCCGAGGCGTTGAGCGGCAGGTCACGGATCAGGGCCACGCGCGCCCGCGCGACCGCGAGGTCCCGCGCGCTCTGTGCCTGGTTCGCCAGCGACTGCTCCAGCAGGATCCGGCTCTGGGTCAGGTCGGTCTGCGTCGAGATGCCTTCGCGATACCGGAGCTGGTCGATGGAGTAGGCGCGGCGCGCCTGCTGCGCCGTTCCCCGGCTCGCCGTGAAGCTCGCCTCGGCCGACTGGAGCTGGTTGAGCGCCACGCGGGTGTCCAGCGACGACAGCTCCTCGGTCTGGCGCAGCCGCGACCGCGCTTCGTCCAGGTTGGCCTGCGCCACCTGGATCTGCCCGCCCACCCGGCCGCCGTTGAACAGCGAGAAGGCGATGGAGCCGCCGATCGTCCAGTTCTCGCTGTACTGGTTGAGCGAGGGGAGGAACGACGACGGGAAGAACAGGCGCTGGTAGTTGGTGTTCAGCGAGAAGGTCGGCAGCCGGTCCGCGCGCGCCACGCGCAGCAATCCCTCCTGCGCGCGCACCGCCTCCGCCGATTCGCGCACCGGCGCGCGGCCGGCGGTGGTCGTGTCCGCGCTGGGGATCGCCGTGAGCGCGCCGGTCACCGGCGCGCCGGTGGCGCTCGTCGCGATCACGCGCGACACCGTCTCCGGCTCGTCGATCGGCGTGGTGAGCGCCAGCGGTTCGTCCAGCGGCACGTTGAGCAGCTGCTTGAGCCGCAGGTACGCCACGTCGCGGGCACCGCGGCGCTGGATCACCACCGGACGCTGGTTGTCGCGGGTGACGGTGGCCCGCAGCAGGTCGAACTCGCTCGTGTTGCCCACCCGCTTGCTGAGCGTGGTCTGCCGCAGCAGCTCCTCGGTCTGCGCGAGCGTGGAGTCCGCGATGTCCACGAGGCGGTCGCCCAGCACCGCGTCGAAGTACGCCTGCGTGACGTCCAGCGCGAGCTGGGCGCGCTGCGAGCTCACCTCGATGTCCGCGGTGCGGCGCGTGGCGGTCGCCGCACTGACCTGGCCCGCGATCCGGCCGCCGGTGAAGACGTTCTGCGTCACGCCCAGCCCCAGCGTGTACTGGTTTGGCGCGCCGAAGCCCACGCGGCTGAAGTCCAGCCCCTGCGCGGCCGGGCAGGTGATGGCCTGCGCGAGCGCGGCGTTCCGCTCGGCGTCGGTCGCGCCCGCCGGGATCACCGGGGCGCAGATGGCCTGGGTGGTGGGCGGCGTGGCCGGCGCGCCGCTGGAGAGCGCCGAGAACTGCGAGCGCAGCGTCCGGTTGTACGCCAGGCTCGGGTTCACCTGCGGGTAGTAGGCGCTGCGCGCGATGCGCTGCTGCCCCTCGGCGCGCGAGACGCCGGCGCGGGCAATCTGGAGCTGCTCGCTCTGCGCGGTGGCGAGGCGGAGCGCCTCGTCGAGCGAGAGGGGGCGGCCGGTGGCGGCGGGACTGGCGGTGGCCGCCGCCGGCTGCTGTGCGGCGGCGGGCCGCGCGATCAGGACCGCGAGCAGCAGCACGAGCGTGCGGGCGGGCACGGCGCGGCGGATGGTGGCTCGGGTCGGGCGGACGTTCATGAGCGCATGTCGGACAGGGTGTCGGTCGTGCTGGAGGTGGAGCGTACGGGGGAACCGTCGGGCTGGGTTTCGCCGCGTGTCGACGTTTGGTGGGGCACGCCGAGGACACGCAGGAAGAGCGTGGTGTAGCGCTCGGCCACGTCGGCAAGGGGCGGATAGAGGCTGGGCACGACGGCGCGGCCCAGGCTGTCGGCGATGACGGTGCCGGTGAGCATGAGCGCGGCGACCTCGACGTCGAGGCCCGGATCGGCCAGACCCCTTTCCTGGAGTTGTCGTATGTATGTCGTGATGCTGTCGTGAACCTGTGTGCGTCCGCGACATGCGAACTCCTGCGCCTCCGGACGGTCGTCCAGCTCCGACATCGTATGGATGAGCAGGGGACGCAGGCTCTCGAGCTTCGCCAGGTTCTCGCTGATGAAGCGGCTCAGGTCGGCGCGCGGGTCCTGCGGGGTGGCGGGCAGGGTCGGCGAATACTCGTTGCCGACGTGCTGGAGGAGCACCGCTTCCAGGAGGGCGCCCTTCGACCCGAAGGTGCGGAAGAGCGTGACTTCGTTCACCCCCGCCTCGATCGCGATCAGGCGGGTCGTCGCTCCCTTGAACCCATGCTTGGCGTAGACACGGGCCGCCGCTTCCAGAATTCGTTCTCGTGAGACCATGGAACGAATTCTAGTACAAATATGGGTGTATGCAAGTACCTACTTGCTTACGCCCTCAACTCAAGCGGGCGCGACTGGTGACGCCACCGGAACGGTCGCGTCCGGCGGCACCAGCGGGCGGCCGGTCCCCTGCGCCGCTCGCACCACCATCGCCAGCTCGTCGTCGGTCATCTCGCGCCACCCGGACGGCGCCGGCACCACCCGCCGCCGCTCCGTCTCGTTCTGCAGCGCCAGCCAGCCCGCACGCTTCGGCGACTGCCGGCTCCGCGCCCGCCGCCGCTCGGCCTGCCCCTCGGGCGGCACCGGATGCGCGTCGCGCCGGTTCTCGTTCGCCGCCGGCTGGACCTCCCAGACATCCCAGACGACGCCATCCCGGTCGATGAGTGTGCGATGCTCCATGGCAGCCGCTCCGGTTCCGGACGTGATGAGGCGCGCGACCCACGGTCACGACGCCGGATGCAGGGCCGAACCGGCAAGTACTCTGCCGCGCGGCGCCACATCCCGGGTGCATCCGCGAATTTCCGCGACCCTTCGGAGCGAAGTGTCGCAAGGCGCCGGGAAGGGCATTCAACGCAGAGGACGCTGAGGGGAACGGCAAGGGCGCAGAGGAGAGCATTCCTTTGAAGCAGTCCTCCGTGCCCTCTGTGTCCTCTGTGGTAAAACGCTGTTGCAAGGGCGTCTTACCACAGAGGACACAGAGGACACAGAGGACACTGAGGTCACGCAGGACCGATTCAGTTTGCCGCCTTCCTCCGCGACCTCGCTGTTCCCCTCAGCGTCCTCTGCGTTGAATGCCCTTCCCGGCGCCTTGCGACACTTCGCTCCGAAGGGTCGCGGAAATTCGCGTATAATGTCAGCGCCAGTCTCGTGACGTACCGGTCGATGCCGCCGCCCGTCCACCCGCCCCCCCGGTCCACCTCGTCCATGACCCGCACGTCGATCCATGGCCGCGCCCTGCGCGCCGTCGTCCTCTCGCTCGCATGCCTCGTTCCCGCGAGCCGGCTCCGGGGTCAGGCGCCCGCCGCCGCCCTGCTCGTGCCGCTCGCGCCGAACGTCTATCTCACGCGCTCCCCGCTCGGCAACGCCGTCGTCGCCCTGGCGCCCGAGCGCGGGTGGGTGATCGTCGGGCCGCAGTCCACGGCGCAGCAGCCCGCCCTCCTGCACGAGCTGGCCAGCCGCTCCCGGCTCCCCGTCCGGTTCGTCGTCATCGCGGCGTCATCGGGACTCGAGCGCAATCGCGACGCGGGCTGGTCTGCCGCCGGCGCCGTCGTCATCGCCGAGGAGCACGCGGCCCTCCGGATGTCCGAGGGCCTGGCCGCGGACTACCCCGGCGGCGACCACCCCGCCACGGCCCCCGCCACGCCGGCGCTCGGCTTCTCCGAGGTCCAGCAGATCCACCTCGGGAGCGAGGACGTCCACGTCGTGCGCCAGAAGCCGGGGAGCAGCAACGCCGACCTGAGCGCGCACTTCGAGTCCGCCGGCGTGATCTACCTGGGCGACGCGTTCATCGCGGACGGCTACCCGGCGGTGGACGAAGCGCACGGCGGCAGCATCGACGGGCTCATCGAGACCTCCGCGAAGTTCATGACGTGGGGCCCGAAGACGAAGCTCGTCCCCGGGCGCGGCGAGGTCTCCACGCCCGCCGACCTCCGCGCCTATCACGACATGCTCGTGGGCATCCGCGGCCGGGTCAGCGCGATGCGCCGCGCGGGGCGCTCCCTGCCGGCGATCGTCGCCGCACATCCCACCGCGCCCTATGACTCGCGCTGGGGACGGAGCGGCCCGGCCGCCGCCGACGCCCTCGTGACCGCCGCCTACCACTCGCTCGCGGCGCCCAGGAAGCCCTGAGGCACCCGCGTACGCACGGCCACGACTGACGTACCTCGTAGCGGGACCCGCCCGCTGGCGTAAGCGGCGCCGTGGATCCTCCCGTGCGCCGACGACGTTCCGCCTCACGCGGCGGCCACCTGCACTCTGCCGCGGCCGCGGGCGTACGGTCGCAGAACAGCTTCAACGCAGAGGACGCCGAGGGGAACGGCGAGGGCTCAGAGGACTGCCGCTCAGGCATCCCCTCTGTGCCCTCTGTGTCCTCTGTGGTAAAACGCTGTTGAAGAGCATTCAACCACAGAGGTCACGGAGGGCCACAGAGGGGATGGCTGAAGGCAGTCCTCTGCGCCCTCGCGGTTCCCTCTGCGTCCTCTGCATTGAAGCAGTTCAGAGACGCGCGTCAGCTCTTGAGGACGACGAGCGTGAGGTCGTCGCGACGCGGCGTGTCGCCCGTGTAGTTGTCGAGCAGCGCGAACACGCGGCCGGCGATCTGCGCGGGGGGCTCGTCGCGATGCTTCACCACGCACTCGAGCACCGGCGCCTCGTCCAGGCGCTGGCCCTCGCGGTTGCGCGCGTCGGTGATGCCGTCGGTGAACAGCAGCAGCACGTCGCCCTCGGGGTCCCAGGCGCGCGTCATCGAATCGGGCGCGTCGTCGAGCATGCCGAGCGGCGGGCCGCCCGCCACGAGCCGCTCCACCGCGCCATCGCGCGTGATGACGAAGGCATGCGGGTGCCCCATGTTGCCGTACCGAAGCTCGCGACGCTCGCGGTCCACCACGGCGTAGAGCGCCGAGACGAACATCTCCGTCGTCGTCAGCTCTTCCTTCACCGAGTTGTACAGGCGCAGCAGCATCTCGGCGGGATCGGCGGTGCCCTGCGCGTGGATGGCGGACGCGCTCATCGTGAGCGCCATGATCAGCGCCGCCTGGTAGCCGTGTCCCGACACGTCGCCGATCATCACGCCGATCCGGCGGTCGGACAGCCGGTACAGGTTGTAGAAGTCGCCGCCCACGTCCTCGGCGGGCACCACGCGCGCCGCCACCGTGGCCTCGGGGGCAACGTGCGCGGCGTCGGGGAGCAGCTTCATCTGCAGGTCGTGCGCGAGCTGCATCTCCTGCTGGAGGCGCTGCTGGTCCAGCGACTGCCGCACCAGGCGCGCGTTCTGGATCGCCGCGCCGATCTGCGACGCGATGGCCGTGACGAGCTTCTGGTCGCCGGCGCTGAACGCCTGGCCCGAACGACGATCCGAAAGGTTCACGACGCCGAGCGGCTCGCTCCCCTCCTGCGTCGTCCAGAGGATCGGCACCGTGAGCATCGCGCCGCGGCGGAACGCCTGCTCGGCGTCGCACTGCATCTGGCCGCCCTCCACGATCACGGAGTGCAGCGTGCGGAAGACGTGCGCGCTCACGCTGCACTCGTCGTCCAGCGCGATGGGCGGGATCGGCGTGCCCTCGCCGCCCATGCGCGCGATGGCGACGAGGGCGTTCTGCTCGTGGTCGAAGATCAGGATGGAGCCGCGCCGCGCGCCGACCGTCTCGCTGACCTCGCGCAGGATCGTCGCCGCTCCGTCTTCCAGGGATACCGTGCGTCCCAGGATCTCGCTGATGGAGTAGAGGAGGTTGATCTCCTCGTAGCGCTCCGCGAGCTCGTTCGCGGCGTGCTCCACCTCCAGGGTGTTCTGGAGGTACTGCGTGACGACCGGGCGCAGGAACTTCAGGTAGCGGTCGATCTCGGTGCGCTGGATCGGGCACGGGCCGAGCACCAGCCAGCCGGCTCGCGGACCGGCGACGGGGACGATGACGAGGCGCCCGCGCTCCGTGGGCTCGTCGAGCACCGTGCCCAGTGCCGGGAGGATGCTGTCGTCGGGCGGATCGGTGCGCCGGGTGCCGGCGATGAAGCGCAGCGGCGCGCCCTCACCGCCGTCGCGCCGCCAGACCACGGCGTCGGAGCCGGTGGCCTCGAGGAAGGCCTGCAGGACCTCCCCCAGCTCGCTCATGCGCGCGCGAGCGTGAGGCGCACGACGTTACCGCCCCCGGTGCTGCCCGTGGCATCGAACCGTTCGACATGGTCCATGAGCTTCCGCATCAGGAACAGGCCACGGCCGTCCTCGCGCTCCAGGTTCTCGGGGCTCGTGGCGTCGCGCGTGCTCGCGGCCATGTCGAACCGGTCGCCCTCGTCCTCGATCTCCACGACGAGGCGGCGGGCATCCACGGCCACGGTGATCCGCACGCGCTTGGTGGGATCCTCGTGATTGGCGCGCAGGATCGCATTGGAGATCGCCTCGCTGAGGGCGACGGGGACGTTGAGCGCGAGCTGCCGCGAGGTGTACGCGAGCTCGGCGCAGGGGTGTCGAACGAGATCCACGACGCGCTCGATGTATGCGACGTCGCTCGGGATCTCGACCACCAGGGAGACGCGAAGCCCGGTGTCGGGCGGAGTGGACGCGACCATGTCAGGGGCGGAGGCGGCGGCGGGGGGGAGGGCCGCCGGGGGAACGACGATGCGCGGCCCGCCGGGTGGCGGGCCGCGCCGCGGACTCAGAAGCTCGACAGCGCGCGGTCGCGCGTGTCGGAGATCTGGAAGAGCGTGTCGAGCTTGGTGAGCTCGAACAGCGTCTTGAGGTCGTCGTTGAGGTTGGCGAGGCGCAGCTCGCCGCCCTGCTCGCGAATCTTCTTGGAGAGCGACACGAGCACGCCGAGGCCGGAGCTGTCGATGTAGCCGGTCTGGGCGAAGTCGATGAGGAACTTCTTCTCTCCGCGCTCGAGCTCATCGAGCACCTTCTGCTTGAGCTCCTGTCGGTTGCCGACGATGAGCTGGCCTTCGACGTCTACCACGACGATTTCACCCTCTTTTTTGATCGAAAAGCTCATGTGACTGTCTCCTGGCGGTACGCGTTCGTTGCCGTGGCCTGCGCATCGTGGACCTGCAACGCGGTAATGGCGGCCACATTGAAAATGTCCTCGGCCGTGGCTCCACGCGAGAGATCGTTGCACGGACGCCGCATCCCCTGGAGGATCGGTCCGATCGCACGCGCGGAGGCCAGCCGCTGTACCAGCTTGTAGGCGATGTTTCCCGCATCGAGCGAGGGGAACACCAACACGTTCGCCTGCCCACCGAGCGGGCTGTCCGGCGCCTTCCGAGCCGCCACCCCCTCGATGAGCGCAGCGTCTCCTTGCAATTCTCCGTCCACGGCCAGATCCGGCGCCTTCTGCCGGATCAGGGCCAGTGCTTCCCTGACGATCCGGATGCTGGATCCGTTCCCGCTGCCCCGGGTGCTGAACGACAGCAGCGCCACCCGTGGCTCGTCCCCGACGATCCGCCGCCGGTCCCGGGCAGCCGCCAGGGCGATCTCCGACAGCTGCACCGCGTCGGGATACGGCACCACGGCGCAGTCGGTGAATGTAAGCACTTCGGGGCCCGATCCGCGAAAGTCGGCCACGTCCATGTAGAAGGCGCTCGAGATCGTGCGCACCCCTTCGGCCGGTCCCACGAACCACAGGGCGGCCCGGATCACCTCCGACGTCGTGTGCGTGGCGCCGGCCACGCAGCCGTCGGCCCGGCCCCATCGGACCATCGCGTCGGCCACCAGGAGGGGCGATCGCGCCTGCGTCGCCGCCTCCTCCTCGGTGAGCCCGCGGTGGCCGCGGATCTTCATCAGCTCCGCCGCCACCTCGTCCGCCAGGCCGCCCACCGAGGGGTCCACCACCTCGCAGGGCGCCTTCGTGGAGGCGGGCCCGATCAGCACCGGCTCCACGATCCCCCGTGCGGCGAGCGCCGCGACCGCCTCCAGGGTGCGCGGATCGCCGGCCTCGGGAAAGAGGATGCGGCGACGCTGCGCCGCGGCACGACGATGGACGGACTCGAGGAAGCTCACCGCTTCGGCCCGGTGATCCGTTCCTTGAGCGCGCGCTCCACGCTCGGGTGCACGAGGTCGTGCACGTCGCCGCCGTACCGCGCCACCTCGCGCACCATGCTCGCGCTGATGTACGTGGTGTCCAGTGAGGGCATCATGAACACGGTCTCGAGACGAGGGCTCAGGTGCCGGTTCATCAGCGCCATCTGGTACTCGTACTCGAAGTCGCTCACGGCGCGCAGGCCGCGGATCAGGAGCGAGGCCCCGACCGACTTCGCGAAGTCCACCAGCAGCCCGTCGAACGACCGCACCTCGAAGCGCGGCTCGTCGCCGAGCGACGACCGGATGAGCGCAACCCGCTCATCGCTCGTGAAGAGCGGCGTCTTGGACGAGTTCGTCGCCACGGCGACCACGAGCCGGTCGACGTACTCGAGACTGCGGTGCATCAGGTCTTCGTGGCCCCGGGTGATGGGGTCGAAGCTTCCGGCGTAGATGGCGACGCGAGAGTTCGGCACGGCGGCAATCTAGGGGCGTGGCAGGATTGAGGTAAGGCGGTCGGCGGCCGGATGAGCCGTGCGTGGAGCGGCCGTCTCGTGACGACACGATGAGCTCTCAGCCGGAGCTGACAGCTGCGAGCTCGAGCCGTGCCAGCAGCTGTCAGCTCACGGCTGGATGGTCGAGGTGGAGCTCGACGCTGTCAGCTCCGGCTGATGGCTCATTGTGTTCCCTCGAGCGGCGTCCAGCCCTACGGCACCCTGTAGAAGGTGATCGCCGAGTCGCCGTACCGCCGCAGCTCCCCCCCGGCCGGCATCTTCTCGAACCACCGATGCTCCACGCCGAGCACGTCGGCGAAGGGGACCTCGAGCCAGCGCTGCGCGATCTGCTGCGACAGGCCCATCTCGTACGGCGGGTCGGCGAAGGCCACGTCGTACGCGTGCGCCTCCAGCCCGTTCATGTACTTCAGCGCGTCGCCCTTGTGCACGCGGGCCACCTCGTCGGCATTCAGCGTGGCGATGTTCTCGGCGATGGCGCGAAGGCTTGGCGTCGCCGATTCCACGAGGTCGGCGCTCGCGGCGCCGCGGGACAGCGCCTCCAGCCCCAGCGCACCCGAGCCGGCGAAGAGGTCGAGCACCCGCGCGTCGGGGAGGAGCGGGCCCACGATGCTCATCCAGGCCTCCCGCACGCGGTCGAGCGTGGGGCGCACGTCGCGCCCCTCGGGGGCCACGATGCGCCGCCCCCGCCACTGGCCGGCGATGATGCGCATCAGCCCACCCGGAGGTCGGACAGCTTCGCCTGCAGGCGCGACACGCCCTGGTATTCGTCGCGCTCGAGCCGGTACACGATGTCGAGCGGACGCTGCATGTCGATCTCGCCGATGCGATGGCCCAGCGACCAGCCGATGGCCTCGAGCGGGTCGCCGGTCTCGGTGTCGATCCGCAGCTTCAGCCCGCCCTGCCCCACGCTGCGTGGCGGCGCGGCGAGGCGCACGCCGCGCGTCATCAGCGTCGGCGAGGGATTGCCCATGCCGCACGGCTCCAGGTGCCGCAGGAGCGCCTCGAAGCCCGGCGTGAGGTCCGCGAGCGCCACCTCCATGTCCACGCGGAGCTCGGGCACGAGATCCTCGCGCGCCAGAGCGCCACGCGCGGCCTCGTTGAAGCAGCGCGCAAAGGCCTCCACCTGATCCCGCGCGATGGTGACGCCCGCCGCCGACCGGTGGCCGCCGAAGCGCTCCAGCAGGTGCGCGCACTTCCCGATGCCCGAGTGCAGGTCGAACCGTGAGATCGAGCGGCCCGACCCCTTCCCATGGTCGCCGTCGAGGCCGATCAGGATGGTGGGGCGCCCGAACTCCTCCACGATGCGCGACGCCACGATGCCGATGACACCGGGATGCCAGCCGTCGGCGGCGATGACAATGCCGAAGGTCTCGTCCAGGTCGAGCTGGAGGACGCGCCGGCGCGCCTCCTCGAGCACCTGGCGGTCGATCTCCTGCCGCTTCGCGTTGAGCTCCTCGAGCTCGCGGGCGATGCCGTTGGCCTCGTGCTCGCTGGTGGACAGCAGCAGCTCGACGCCGCGCAGCGCATGGCCGAGCCGGCCCACCGCATTCAGGCGCGGCGCCAGGATGTAGCCGACACGCCCCGCCGTGAGCGGCTTGTTGTCGAGCCCCGCGGCGCGGATCAGCGCGCGCAGCCCGACGTTCTGCGTCTCGGCCAGCATCTTGAGCCCGTAGCGCGCGAACACGCGGTTCTCCCCGCGCAGGGGCGCGATGTCCGCGATGGTCGCCAGCGCCACGAGGTCCATCATGCCGTACACGACGTTCTCGTTGCCACCCATGGCGCGCGTCACGCCGAGCGCCAGCTTGAATGCGATGCCGACGGCGGCGAGGTCCTTGTCCTCGGAGGGACAGCCGGGCCGCTTCGGGTTCACCACCGCGTAGGCTGGCGGGAGCTCGCCGCCGGGAAGGTGATGGTCGGTGATGATGACGTCGATCGACTCGCCCTGCAGCGTCGTGACGGGCGCCACGGCGCTGGTGCCGCAGTCGCAGGTCACCACCAGCGTCGCACCGGCCGCGCGCGCGGCACGCACGCCGGCGTCCGTCAGGTCGTAGCCATCGAGCAGGCGACGCGGGATGAACGGCACCACGGTGCCGCCGAGCGCGCGGAGCGCCCGCGTGAGCAGCGCGGTGGACGACATCCCGTCCACGTCGTAGTCGCCGTGCACGAGGATGGTCTCGCCGCCGCGCAGCGCGCGCACGAGCCGCTCCACGGCCCGGTCGAGGTCCATCAGCTGGCCCGGCGCAAGCAGCTGGTCCAGGCGCGGCCGCAGGAACCGCTTCGCGATCTGGGCCGGCGCGTGCCCGCGCGCGGCGAGCAGGCGGCAGATCGGCTCCGGCAGCAGCAGCTCGTCGCACAGCGCCCGCACCGCCGCCGCGTCGGGTGCCTCCGGCAGGAGCCAGCGGGCGCGGGGACGAGCGGGTGCGGCGAGGGCGGGCGGCGTCATCTCCTCAATTTAGGGGCTGCCGCGGGCGCGACAACGGCCGCGCCGTGATCATTCCGCCGCGTACAGGAGCACGCCACATCCCTCGCACATCTCCAGCGCCCCGCTCGAGGCCATCGAGGCACGGCGCTGGGTCGGGATCGCCGTGTCGCACGCACTGCACGACGCGCCGCGCAGCGGAAAAACCGTCTCGGCGCGGCGCCGTACCCGCACGCGCTCGTAGATGTTGAGCATCCTCGGCGGCACCATCGCCGCACGCTCCACTCGCTTGCGGGCGGCCTCGGCCACCTCGGCCTCCAGTCGCGCGTGGTCGGCGCCGAGCGAGGCGCGAGTCTCCACCTGCTGCACGTCGAGCGCCGCCACCTGCGCCTCCATGTCGGCCACCTGGTGGCGCAGCTCGTTGATGCGCCCCTGGATCTGGTCGGCGTCGCGCTCGCTCTCCTCCACCATGCGCTTCGTCTGCTCGAGCTGCACGAGCGCGGCGTTCGCCTCACGCGGCGAGCCGACGCTCTCGTACTGCCGCTGGCTGCGCTCGGCGAGCTGCTTGTGCGTCTCGATGCGCCCGCGCGCCTCGCGCTGCCGCGACTCCTCGGCCTCCACGGCCTTCTTCGCGCGCTCGAGCGAGGCGGACACCTTTGCGCGCTCCTTCTCGAGCGCGGTCAGCCGGGGCGCGAGCTGGGCGAGCTGCGCCTCGAGGGCGTAGATCTGCAGGTCGTCCTGCTGGACGGCGAGTAGCGACTGGACGTCAGGATGCATGGGGACCGGTCAGGAAGTGGTCGGAGGATCTGACGTGCGAATCATTGAGTCTAACGGCTTTCGCACGGGCGTGCGGGCTACTGAAACTGCTTCCACGGTCCGCCCCCGAACTGCTTCAGCTCCTTGATCAGCCGCAGCTTCTCGTCGCTGAAGGCGTCCTTTTCCGCGTCGGACGCGAGCGGCATCAGCGTGTCGATCTCCGCCAGACGCTGCACGATGCCCCCCTTGTGCAGCGCGGCGAGGCTGCCCGTCACCATCTCGTCCGCCCGATCCAGGCCCCCCGTCTCCTCCAGCAGCTCCTGCATCACGACGACGGCATCGCCATCGAGCGCCTCGGCCAGCACGTCGGGACCCGCCTCCGCGCCGTGCGCCACGATGGCCGCGAAGATGCGGCGCAGCTCGCCGGGCTGGAAGTTCTCCTCGCCCACCCGCTCGATGATCTGCTCGAAGTAGGATGGCCGATGCAGGAGCACCCGCACGAGCTCGCGCTCCGCGCTGCTCGTCCGCGCGCTGTTCCGGCGCCGATCGCTGACCTTCCGCACGCGTGCGACGTCGGGCGGCGGCGCGGGGCGGCCG
>JAQBPZ010000359.1 GCA_028287225.1 Gemmatimonadota bacterium | reverse complement strand
GTGAGCGACGAGGAGGGCGAGCGCCGGCCGCGGGACTGGCGGGTGGCGATCACCTACTGTCCGCGCTGCCGGTGGCTCCTGCGGGCCGCCTGGATGGCCCAGGAGCTCCTCATCACCTTCGAGCACGACCTGGCCGAGGTGGCGCTGCGGCCCGGCGGGAAGGGGATCTACGAGATCCGGCTCGACGACGCCGTGATCTGGTCGCGCGCGGCCGAGGGCCGGTTCCCCGAGCTCAAGGAGCTGAAGCAGCGGATCCGCGATCGCATCGCCCCCGACCGGGGGCTCGGGCACTCGGATCGGGGGTAGTGAACGCTCGAGAAGGGTGTTTGCAGTGAGCGGTTTGCGGTTGGCGGTAGCAGCGTCCCGAGGCCTGACCGCTCACCGCAAGCCGCAAACGCCCTTGCTTCTCAGTAGATGTACACCTTCGTGCCGAGCGGCACGTTGTTGTAGAGCCACTCGATGTCGTCGTCGTGCAGGCGCACGCAGCCGTGGGTCACCGACGCGCCGATCGAGTTGGCGTACGGCGTCCCGTGCAGCATGTAGCCGTCGTCGCCCAGGCGCAGGCGGAAGTGTCCCAGCTCGCCCTCCACCTGCCGGTGCTTGGTATCCACCGGCGGCACGAAGAGCGTGTTGTCGAACACGACGTGCATGTCCAGCACGAGGGGCTGGAACTCGCGTTCGCCGGGCGCGATGATGCCGACCTCGTCGCCCTCGATCTTCAGCTTGGTGCCGTCCTGCAGCCGGACCGTGCGTCCGCGCTCCAGGTAGCGCACCTTGAGGCCGTGCTCGAGCGCGACCTCGGCGAAATGCCAGTCGGGGGGACGCCAGACGGGCTCGGAGTCCTTGGCGGTCACCATGCGGACGCCGCGGGGCGTCTCGAAGTGCCAGGTGCGGCCGCCGAAGGCGAGGGTGGCGTTGGATGCGGTGGCGGCGGGCGCCTTGCGGAGCGTGTCGCCCTTTGCGTTGATGACGTAGAGCTCGTGCGCGAAGACGTCCACGACGAGATGGAAGCCCGAGGCGCGCGCGGCGGTGCGCCGGGCGTTCTCCCAGGCCACGCTGTCCTTCCGCGAGCTGAAGGCACGGGCGGACACGGGGCTGGCGAGGGGGGCGTCAGCGGCGCTGCCGGCGTCAGGGGCGGCGGCGACCTGGAGGCTGTCGTCGCTGCGGCGTCCGATGCGGCGGAGGAGGCCGGAGAGCCAGTTGCGGCCTTCCCGGACCGAGTCTTCGCGAGCCAGGGCGAGCGAGTCGCGGACGGGGACGGGGACGGTCGTCTGGGCGAGTGAGCCGGTGGAGATGGTCGCGAGGAGAAGCAGGCTCAGCCGGGCAGACAAGAGTAAGGGTCGCGTCATAGTCTGAAACTACACCGGGGGGAGCGTGAAAGTTCACGCGCCCCCCGGTGTTTGTTCATGTAGCGGAGCTTACCAGCCGAACTTGATGCCGCCGAAGATCGGGAAGGCGTGGACGTTCTTCTGGTTCGTGGTGCCGGGCTGCGTGCCCGAGTTGATCGTCAGGTACTTGCCTTCGGCGTAGAGGTGCAGGCCGCCGAGGGTGAAGTCGACGCCGGGGCCGACGTCGTAGTACCAGTTGCCGTCGCTGTGGAAGTACGCGCCGCCATTGCTGCCGCCGGCACCGAACATCTGGCGCGTGGTGACATCGCTGAGCTTCGCATAGCCGCCACCGCCGAAGACGTAGAGGACCGGGTTCAGGCGGCCCTGACGGTCGATCGGCATGCGGAGGATCAGGTCACCACCGGCCGTGAACAGCTTCGGGTTGACGCAGGGACCGACGCGACGGCAATCCGTCTCGCGATCCTTGAACTGTCCGTACGTGACGTCGGCGCGGATACCGATCGGGCTGGTGCCCGGGAAGTAGCCGACCTGGGCCTGGCCAGCGAGACCGGCCTTGACGACCGCGTTGATGTTGTTCATCGGCTGATCGACACCAGCGCCGAGGCCGAAGAACAGGCCGGGGAGCTTCGCGAGCGGCGGATACACCATGCGCGTGACGGTGTCGTAGCGCATCATCGTCGTGGTGACCGTGTCGACGCGACCACGCAGGGTCACGGTGTCGACGCGGGTGACGATGACCGTATCGGTCCGCGACGGAACCGGCACGTCCTTCTTCATCGGGATCGACTGCGCCGGCTTCGCGCGACGGGTCGTCCGACGGGTGGTCTTCTGTGCATCAGCGCTCGAGGCGCCGCCGAGCGTGATGGCGGCTGCGAGGCCGAGTGCGTACAACGCTGAGTTCCGAGTCTTCATCCTTGTCCTCCGTCGCCGTCGCCCAGTTTTCTCGTTCCCCGCGGGCGAGGTTGCGGGTGCGACGAGAGTCGTCGCAGTCTACCGGGCTCGGGGAATGGCACACCCCGTGCCGCGGCAGCAAAAAATAGCGTGAACTTGTGCATATCCCAGCAGTGAGAGCGAATCAGGTCGTTCTTCGCACCTCGGATCCTGCTCGCCGCCGCTCATGCAAGAGCATCGCCAGACGGCATCATGCGCGTCCGATGAGTTCTCGCCTCGCGGGACGTCCTGCTCGTCGAATCCCGCTCGGACGCGGTGCTCCCGTGCAACGACACCAGGAGCGAAACCCTCGGAGTGTCGATTTGGTCACGCACATCGTTGCTGCTGCGTCGATGTGCCCGCCCTCGCATGCTCTGTCGGTGGCTCCGTGGCCGCGTCGGCGCGACTCTCCGAGTGGTGATACTAACAGGTCGGGTCCGTCCGCGCACCCCGAAATTTGTCTCGTGGCCCCGTGGCACACCGCGCCGGCGCCGTATATAAACATATGTAGTGTCAAATTCCCCCTCCACGCGCCGCGCTCGCTCGCACCGGTCCGCGCGCGGGTCAACTGCTCGTGCGCCAGCGCGCGAAACACGGGCCACCGCGTCGCGTGGCGAGCACGACGTCGGCGCACGGTGACGCCGCGGGGAAGCCGGATGTATCTTCACGATCCGCCCGCCGCACGCGGCCGCGCGCGCCACCATCTGTCCCGAGCTCCCGATGTCCGACAACCGCCTCCAGCAGCTCCACGACGCCGGCCAGTCGATCTGGCTCGACTTCATCGACCGCGGCATCCTGCGCAGCGGCGACCTGCAGCGCCGCATCGCGCGCGACGCGCTCACCGGCATGACGTCGAACCCCACGATCTTCGAGAAGGCGCTCGCGGACGGCATCGCGTACGACGACCAGATCAAGGGCGCCGCGGCGACCCTCACGACGATGGACCTCTTCGAGCTCGTGGAGACCTCCGACGTGCGGGACGCGTGCGACGTCTTCATGCCGGTCTACGAGGCGACGAACGGCGCGGACGGCTACGTGTCCATCGAGGTGTCGCCGACCTCCGCCAACGACTCCCACGCCACCGTCGCCGAGGCGCAGCGCCTCTGGGCGATGGTGGACCGGCCGAACGTGATGATCAAGGTGCCCGGCACCGCCGAAGGCTGCACCGCGGTGCGCACCCTCATCGGCGCAGGCATGAACGTCAACATCACGCTGCTCTTCGCCATCGCCGCGCATCGCCGCGTGATCGACGCGTACCTCGCCGGCCTCGAGGATCGGCTGCGCGCCGGCAAGCCGGTCGACCGCGTCGCGAGCGTGGCGTCGTTCTTCGTCAGCCGCGTGGACACCGAGGTCGATCGGCGCCTCGACGCGCTCGCCGCCACGGCGAGTGGCGCACAGCGCGACCGCCTGCTCGCGCTGCGCGGCAAGGCCGCCATCGCCAACGCGCGGCTCGCCTACCAGCTCTTCCGCGACGAGTTCAGCACGCCCCGCTGGGCCACGCTCCACGCGGCCGGCGCGCGGCTGCAGCGCCCCCTGTGGGCCAGCACCGGCGTCAAGAACCCCGCGTACCGCGACGTCCTCTACGCCGAGCAGCTCATCGGCCCCGATACGGTCAACACCATGCCCCCCGCGCTGATCGACGCCTTCCGCGATCATGGCGAGACGCGCCGCACGGTGGATGCGGACCTCCCCGCAGCGCGCCAGGTGATCGACGACCTCGCGGCCGTGGGCATCGCGCTCGACGACGTGACGGACAAGCTGCTCACCGAGGGGCTCGCGAGCTTCCAGAAGAGCTTCGACACGCTGAGCGCCGGCCTCCAGAAGAAGACCGACGCGCTGCGTGCCGAGATGTCGGCGGCGCGCTAGCCCCTGCCCGTGCGGGCGGGCATTCTTGCCCGCCCCGGACCACCCCGAACGACGTCCCGTGCCCTACCCTCGCACCAAGATCGTCTGCACGCTCGGCCCCGCGACCGCGTCCCGCGAGACGCTGCGCAGCCTCATGGAGGCGGGGCTCAGCGTCGCCCGCCTCAACTTCTCCCACGGCACGCACGAGGAGCACGCGCGCACGGTCGCGATGGTGCGCGAGGTCGCCGCGGAGCTGGACAAGCCGATCGCCATCCTCGGCGACCTCCAGGGCCCGCGCATCCGGATCGGCGACCTCGACGCACCCCGCACCGTCGCCGACGGTGAGGACATCGTGCTCGTCGACGGCGAGCACGCCGGACCCGGCCAGTTCCCCACGACCTACGACCACCTCTGCGACGACGTGAAGGTCGGCGACCGCATCCTCGTGGACGACGGGCTGATCGAGCTCGTGGCGCTCGACGTCACCGCGCCGCTGGTCACCGCGCGCGTGCTGCACGGCGGCACCATCAAGAGCCACAAGGGGATGAACCTGCCCGGCGTCGCCGTGAGCGCCCCCTCCATCACCGAGAAGGACTGGGCCGACGTCGCCTTCGCCGTGGAGCACCAGCTCGAGTTCCTGGCGCTCAGCTTCGTGCGCCGCGCCGCGGACATCGCCGAGCTGCGCGAGAAGATCCCGCGCACCATGCTCGTGGTCGCGAAGATCGAGAAGGATTCCGCGCTCGAGAACATCGAGAGCATCGTGCGCGCGTCCGACGCCGTGATGGTGGCGCGCGGCGACCTCGGCGTGGAGCTGCCCTTCGAGGAGGTGCCGATCGCGCAGAAGAAGATCATCGCGCTCTGCAACCGCCTCGGCCGGCCGGTGATCACGGCCACGCAGATGCTGGAGTCGATGATCACGCACCCGCGGCCCACGCGCGCCGAGGCGAGCGACGTGGCCAACGCGATCCTCGACGGCACCGATGCCGTGATGCTCTCGGCGGAGACCGCGGCGGGCCAGTACCCGCGGCTCGCCGTGGAGGCCATGACGCGCATCATCGTGGAGATCGAGAAGCACCCGCGGGTCGTGCGGACCGACGAGCGCCGCGCCCTCACCGACCTCGCCGTGTCCACCGAGCAGGCCATCGCCGCGGCCGCGACCTCGGCGGTGAAGAGCCTCGGCGCGCCGGCGCTCATCGTGTTCACCAAGAGCGGCTTCTCGGCGCGCATCGTGGCGTCGCACCGCCCCAACGTGCCCATCCTCGTGCTCACCGACCAGGAGCGCACCTACCGGCAGCTCGCCCTGGTGTGGGGCGTGATCCCGTGCCTCGTGCCGCACTGCGACACGTACGACAGCATGGTGCGGCTGGCGCTCGACGCGGTGCGCGAGCACGGGCTGGCGCGGGAAGGCGACCGCGTGGTGGTCACCGCCGGCGTTCCCTTCGACGTGCCGGGCACCACCAACCTGCTGAAGGTCGAGACGGCATGACGCCGCCGCCGCGCCGGGCGTGAAGCTCACCTTCCTCGGGACGGGCACGAGCTTCGGCGTGCCGCAGCTCGGCTGCAGCTGCGCGGTGTGCCAGTCGCGCGACCCGCGCGACCAGCGGACGCGGGTGGGCGCGGCGGTGGAGACGGACGGGGGGGCGGTCCTGCTGATCGACACGCCGCCGGAGCTGCGGCTCCAGCTCGTGCGCGCGGGGATCTCGCGGGTGGATGCCGTGCTCTACACGCACGGGCATGCGGACCACACCCACGGCATCGACGACCTGCGCGCCATCACCGCGCGCCGCAACGCGCACCTCCCGATGTACGGGGCGGCGGAGACCCTCGACGAGCTCGCGCGGAAGTTCGTCTACATCTTCGACGACAGCATCCGTCCGCTGCCCGGCACCACGAAGCCCCAGGGGCGCGCGGTGCCGATGATCCCGGGCGTGGCCACGCGCATCGCGGACGTGGACGTCACGGCGGTGCCGGTGCCGCACGGCCATGTCACGGTCTTTGCATACCGCATCGGTCCGCTCGCCTACGTCACCGACGCCAAGGCGGTGCCCGACTCCGCGGTGGCGCTGCTGCGCGGCGCGCGCGTGCTGGTGATCAACGCCCTGTTCCGGGAGCCGCACCCGTCGCACCTCAGCCTGCCGGAAGCGCTTCGCGCGGCGCGGGCGATCGGGGCGGAGCGCACGTACCTGACGCACCTGACGCACGACAACTTCCACGCCGATCTCGAAGCGGAGCTTCCGGCCGGCGTCGCGCCCGCGTTCGACGGGCTGACCATCACCGTCTGAGGCCGGCATGCCCCTGCGTCTCGATTACACGAACATGATGGCGCCCTCCATCCCGGGCGGCATCACCGACGCCGAGTGGCGCGAGGCCGCCGCGCGCTTCACCGCGGCCCACGCGGCGGTGGCCGAGCAGCATCGCGCCGGCACCCTCGGCTTCCTCGACCTGCCGGGCGACCGCGCGCTGCACCAGCAGACCCTGAACTACGTGCAGGGCTGCCGCGAGCGCGGCAGCTACCCCACGGACGTCGTCGTGCTCGGCATCGGCGGCTCGGCGCTCGGCCCCATCGCCCTGCGCACGGCGCTGCGGCCCCCGCAGTGGAACCTGCTCGACGATGCCGCCCGCGAGGGCAACCCGCGGCTGCACGTGCTGGACAACGTGGACCCCGCCAACATCGTCGCGCTCCTCGCGCGCCTCGACCTGCGGCGCAGCCTGTTCATCGTGACCTCCAAGAGCGGGGGCACGGCGGAGACCATGTCGCAGTACCTCGTGGTGCGCGCGCGGCTCGCCGAAGCGCTCGGCGACGCCGCCGCCAGACAGCAGATCGTCTTCGTCACCGATCCCGCGAAGGGCGCGCTGCGCACCATCGCGCGCGCCGAGGGCATCCCGGCGCTCGACATCCCCTCGAACGTGGGGGGACGCTTCAGCGTGCTCACCCCCGTGGGCGTGCTCCCCGCGGCGCTCGTCGGCATCGACACCGCCGCGCTGCTCGCCGGGGCGGCCGACATGCGCGAGCGCTGCGCGTCGCCGGCGCTCGCCGGCAACATCGCCGGCGCCTTCGCCACGCTCCAGTTCCTGGCCGATACCGCACACGGCCGGCACGTGCAGGTGCTCATGCCGTACAGCGACGCGCTGCGCGACATGGCCGACTGGTTCGTGCAGCTCTGGGCGGAGAGCTTGGGCAAGCACCGGTCGGCAGGGGACGCCGGCGTGGGGCCCACGCCCCTCGCCGCCCTCGGCGCCACCGACCAGCACAGCCAGGTACAGCTGTTCATGGAGGGGCCGGCCGACAAGACCGTGACGTTCATGAGCGTGGAGCAGGGGGCGTACGACGTCGAGATCCCGACGATGCACCAGGACGTGCCGGAGCTCGCCTACCTGGGCGGCCACCGCCTCGGCGAGCTGCTGGACATCGAGCGGCGGGCGACCGCCGGCGCGCTGGCCCGGCGCGGGCGGCCGAACATGACGCTCAGCCTGGCGCGCGTGGATGCGTTCGCCGTGGGCGGGATCTTCATGTTCCTGGAGCTCGCCACGGCGTACGCGGGGCACCTGTACGGCGTGAACGCCTTCGACCAGCCCGGCGTGGAGCTCGGCAAGCAGTTCACGTATGCCATGCTCGGGCGGGCGGATGCCGACGCCGCGCGCAAGGAATGGGACCAGCTGCCGAAGCCGGATCCGGCACGGATCATCTGACCGGCTGGCCAGCCAGCCGGCCGCCCCGCGCGGGCTTGCGAGCCTTCCCGCGCCCTGCGAGCTTCCCTGATTCTCCACGCGCCGACTCCGCCCCTCGGGGCCGATGCCTTTTTGTGAGGACCGCATGCACGATCTCGACGCCCTGAACTCCCTCTTCGGCGATGCCGTCACGATCCGCGACGGGGCCCTGACCGTCTCGCGCGTCGACGTCCTGTCCACCAGCCGGATGGACGAGCTGGTGCGCACCGCCGTCTTCGGCGAGCCCGCCGCGCGCGAGTACGCGCGCTGGATGCTCTGGGAGCTGGGCCAGGCCGTCGGCGTGCAGCCGGCGTCCATCCAGGACCTCTACATGGCCCGCGGACGCGGCGAGGTGCGCGGCTTCACCGTGCCGGCCATCAACGTGCGCGCCTCGTCGTACGACACCGCCCGCGCCATCTTCCGCACGGCCATCGCCCTGCGGGCCGGCGCGTTCATCCTGGAGATCGCCCGCTCCGAGATCGCCTACACGGAGCAGCGCCCCGCCGAGTACGTGTCGGTCATGATCGCGGCCGCGCTGCGCGAGGGCTATCGCGGCCCCCTGTTCATCCAGGGCGACCACTTCCAGGTGAACCACAAGAAGTACGCGGCCAATCCCGGCCCGGAAGTGGACGCCGTGAAGGCGCTCGTGCGCGAGGCCGTGGGCGCGGGCTTCTACAACGTCGACGTGGACACCTCCACGCTGGTGGACCTGAGCAAGCCGTCGCTCGCGGAGCAGCAGCGCCTCAACTACGAGGTCGGCATCGACATCCTGCGCGAGGTCCGCGCCGCGGAGCCTGCCGGCGTGACGATCTCCGTGGGCGGCGAGATCGGCGAGGTGGGCACCGAGAACTCCACCGTGGAAGAGCTGCGCGCGTACATGGACGGCTTCGCGGCCACCCTGCCGCCCGGCATGGCCGGCCTCTCCAAGATCAGCGTGCAGAGCGGCACGTCGCACGGCGGCGTGGTGCTCGCCGACGGCTCCATCGCCGACGTCGCCCTGGACCTGGACACCCTGGAGCGCCTCAGCCGCGTGGCGCGCGAGGACTACGGCCTCTCCGGCGCGGTGCAGCACGGCGCCTCCACGCTCCCGGACACCGCCTTCAACAACTTCCCCAAGCGCGAGGTCGCGGAGATCCACCTCGCCACCAACTTCCAGAACATGCTGTTCGACGCCGTGCCGACGGCGCTGCGCGACGAGATCTACGCGTGGCTCCGGGAGAACGCGAAGGACGAGCGGAAGGCGACCGACACCGACGAGCAGTTCTTCTACAAGACGCGCAAGAAGGCCATCGGCCCGTTCAAGGCGAAGCTCTGGGACTTCACGGCGGACAACGCGACGCTCGCGTCGACGTACGACGCCAAGTTCCGCTTCCTGTTCCAGCAGCTGGCGATCGGCAACACCGCGTCGATGGTGGGGCAGCACGTCCGCCCGCCCGTACAGCACCGGCCCATGCCCGCCGACGCGACGCCGGCGCACGCCGCCGCGCCCGACGACGCCGATCTGTCCGACTGAATGGGGACGCCCGCGGGGGCCGTGACGGACGAGACGGCGCTGCTCTGGCTGGCGACCCTGCAGCGTGCGCTCGGGCGCGCCTCCCACGACGTGAAGGACGCGCTGAACGGCGTGTCCGTGAACCTCGAGGTCATTCGCTCGCGCGCCGCGCGCCCCGAGACGCCCGCGAGCGCCGTCGGCGCCTTCGCCGAGGCCGCCGGGCAGCAGCTCGAGCGACTGACTAGCTTGATCGAGGCGGTGCTCGCGCTCGGCCGGCCGGAGCGCGACCCGGCCGACGTCGCGCTCACCCTGCGCCGCGTCGTCACGGTGTGCAGCGCGTCGGCCTCCAACGCCGACGCCGCGGTCACCATGTGCGAGGCGGACGGCTGGCTCGGCGGCAGCACGGTGACGCGCGTGCGGGGCGACCTCGTCCGGCTCGCGCTCATGGCGCCGCTGCTCGACGCCGTCGCCGGCGTGGACCGCTCCACCCGCGCGTCCGCCGTGCAGTGCACGCTCGGCGGCGACGCGGCGCACGTCACCGTCAGCATCGGCGCCCTCGGGCGCCGGTCGACGATGCCCGAGACCGTCGCGGACGTCCTCCGCGCCGGGGGCGTCAGCTGGACCGAACAGTCGCAGGACCTTTCACTGGCCTTTCCCCGCGCATGAGTCGTCAAGCGCCCGGGGCGGCCGCTGCACGAGACCCGATGAAGCACCCGAAGATCCTCATCGCGGATGACGAATCCGCGATCACCACCGGGCTCGCCGCCATCCTCGAGGACGCCGGCTACGGCGTGGACGTGGTTGCCGACGGGCAGAACGCGCTCGACAAGCTCGTCGCCGAACGCTACGGCGTCGTCCTGGCCGACCTCAAGATGCCGCGGCTCGACGGGTTGGGGCTCCTGCGCGAGCTCCAGCAGCGCGACATCCCCACGGAGTGCATCATCATCACCGGGCAGGCCACGGTGGACTCCGCGGTGCAGGCGATGCAGCAGGGCGCCTACGACTACATCGAGAAGCCGCTCAACGCCGAGAAGCTCAACCGCCTCAAGGCGCTGATCCCGAAGGCGCTCGACAAGTACCAGGTGCAGCAGAAGAACCGCGAGCTCTCCTCCAAGCTCGAGGGGCTCACCCACTATGGGGAGCTCACCGGGCAGAGCGAGTCGATGCGTTCCGTGTACCAGGTCATCGAGGCCGTGGCGCCCTCCACGGCGAGTGTCCTCATCCTGGGCGAGAGCGGCACGGGCAAGGAGCTCGTCGCGCGGGCGCTGCACAGCAAGAGCGACCGCGCCAAGGGTCCCTTCTTCGCGCTCAACTGCGCCGCGCTGCCCAAGGAGATCCTGGAGAACGAGCTGTTCGGCCACGAGAAGGGCGCGTTCACCGGCTCCACGAACGAGAAGCCGGGCGCCTTCGAGATGTCGAGCGGGGGGACGATCTTCCTGGACGAGATGGCCGAGATGCCCACGGACATCCAGGTCAAGCTGCTCCGCGCGCTCGAGACCCGGCAGATCCGCCGGCTCGGCGGCAAGAAGGAGATCAACGTCGACATCCGCATCGTCGCCGCCACGAACAAGAACCTCCAGAAGGCGATCGCCGACGGCGAGCTGCGCGAGGACCTCTACTACCGGCTCGCCGTGGTGGAGATCGATCTCCCGCCGCTCCGCGACCGCGCCGACGACATCCAGCTCCTGGCCAACGAGTTCCTCGGGCGGTTCGCGCAGCAGAACGGGAAGAGCATCACCGGGTTCGAGGACCAGGCCTGGGAGTGGATCATCAGCTATCACTGGCCCGGCAACGTGCGCGAGCTGAAGAACGCACTGGAGCGGGCGGTGATCATGAGCCGCGGCACGACGATCAGCGCGTCGGACCTCATTCCGCGTCACCTGCGCGCCGGCGGCGAGATGCCGGCGGCGCTCACGATTCCGGTGGGTGCCACGGCCGCCGAAGCCCGCCAGCAGCTCGTGCTGCGTACCTTCGCCTCCACCTCGGGGGACATCGGTCGGACGGCCAAGGTGCTCGGGCTCTCCGAGCCCGAGGTACGGAACGAGCTCACGGCGCTGATCGGCGGCGCGTCTGTTGCGCCAGCGTCCAGGATGAGCATCGAGGCGGGCGAGCCGCCGGCGCCGCCGGCCGCGCGCGCGGCCCGACGCAGTGAACCAGCTTCGCCACCCGCGCGGGCGGCGTCGAAGAAATCCACGGCCAAGAAGGGGCGATGAGCCCCGGCCATCGAGGAGCGAACATGCATCATCACGACCACGACGACGAACCGTACATCGTCCTCGAGAAGCACAGCGGCGGCGTCGGCAACCTGCTGCGCGGCGTCCTCAGCGGCGCTGGCGTCGCGTTGCTGTTCGCCCCGCGGTCGGGCGAG
>JAQBPZ010000289.1 GCA_028287225.1 Gemmatimonadota bacterium | reverse complement strand
TCAACACCCAGCACAACCCCACCGGCCGCGTGTTCACCCGCGCCGAGATGACGATGATCGCCGACCTGTGCATCAAGCACGACGTGTGGGTGATCACCGACGAGCCGTACGAGTGGATCCGCTATGCGGGCGAGCATCACTCCATGGCGACGTGGCCCGGCATGCGCGAGCGCACGATCACCATCTCGAGCCTGTCCAAGACCTTCTCGTGCACCGGCTGGAGATTGGGGTACGCGATAGCTCCACCAGCTCAGACAGCGGCGATCCGCAAGGTGCACGACTTCCTGACCGTCGGCGCGCCCGCGCCGCTCCAGGCCGCCGGCGCCATCGGCTTCGCGTTCGACGCCGACTATTTCAACCATCTGGCCGCCGACTACCGCGTGCGCCGCGACATGCTGGTGCCGGTCCTGCGCGAGGCGGGCTTCCGGTTCGAGCTGCCGGAGGGCGCGTACTACATCTTTGCCGACTTCTCCCAGATCAGCAGCGACGACGACGTGACCTTCGCCCACTGGCTCGCCCGCGAGATCGGCGTGGCGACGGTGCCGGGCTCCTCCTTCTTCAGCGACAAGCGGGATGGCGCGAAGTACGTGCGCTTCGCCTTCTGCAAGAAGTTCGACACGCTCCAGCGCGCGGCGCGCTGTCTCCGGACGATCCCGGAGGAGCTGGCGAAGCGCTGAGACGGGGGGGGGGCCGGAGGGGGCATTTCCTTCGGCTTCTGTTCGGTGTATATTCCGGTGGGCCGATCAGGTTGGCCGAATCCCGTTTCGCAGGTAGTGTGCAGCCATGTCGCGCGCCGAGATCACCACCCCCGAAGAGCTGGCCGACGAGTCCGTCGTCGAGCTGTCGCTGCGCCCGCAGCGGCTCGAGGAGTTCATCGGGCAGCAGAAGGTGAAGGACAACCTGCGGCTCGCGATCGACGCGGCCCTCGCCCGCGAGGAGCCGCTGGATCACGCCATCTTCTACGGCCCGCCCGGGCTCGGCAAGACGACGCTGGCGGAGCTGATCGCGCGCGAGCTGCGCGTGAACATCCGCACCACCTCGGGCCCCGCGCTCGAGAAGCCCGGCGACCTGGTGGGCACGCTCACCAACCTGCGCGCCGGGGACATCCTCTTCATCGACGAGATCCACCGCCTCAGGCCGGTGATCGAGGAGTTCCTCTATCCCGCCATGGAGGACTACCGCATCGACATCCGGTTGAGCGAGGGCCCCAAGGCCCAGACGATCACCATGCCGATCGAGCGGTTCACCCTCATCGGCGCCACGACGCGCTTCGGGATGCTCACCGCGCCGATGCGCGCGCGCTTCGGGATCGAGCAGCGGCTCAACTACTACTCGCCCGAGGACCTCGAGCTGATCGTGCGCCGCACGGGCGACGTGCTCAAGGTGGTGATCGAGCAGGCGGGCGCGCGCGAGATCGCCCGCCGGTCGCGCGGCACGCCCCGCGTGGCCAACCGGCTGCTGCGCCGCGTGCGCGACTACGCGCAGGTGCGCGCCGACGGCATCATCACCGAGGACGTGGCGCGTGCGGCGCTGGCGATGCTCGACGTGGACCAGTTCGGGCTGGACGACATGGACGCACGCATCCTCAAGACGATCATCGAGAAGTTCGATGGGGGGCCGGTCGGCGTCTCCACGATCAGTGCAGCGATCGGCGAGGATGCGAGCACCCTCGAGGAAGTCTACGAGCCCTTCCTCGTGCAGCAGGGCTTCCTCCAGCGAACGCCGCGCGGCCGCGTGGCGACGCCGATGGCGTACCGGCACTTCGGCTACACGCCCCCGGCGATTCCAACGGAGCAGGTCGCGCTCTTCTGACGCTTCTCACGCTCCGGTAACTGCCTCGACGCAGAGGGCGCTGAGGGGAACGACGAGGACGCAGAGGAGGGCGGCTCCGCTCTGCAGCAGTCCTCCGCGTCCTCCGCGTCCTCCGCGGTAAAGCTGTTGAGGAGCCTCAACGCAGAGGTGCACGGCGAGGACGCAGAAGAGGACCAGGCGTGAAGCGTCCTCCGTGTTCCTCCGCGCCCCTCCGCGTTCGTCGGTTTCACCAGCACGGTCCACGAGATGCCGCTGACCGTTCCGTCCGGGCTTTCCCTGCCAGGGTGCCGGCTCGCACGCTGGATGGTGCAGCACGCCCCCGCGCTGCGCGCCGCGCTCGCGGCGAGCGATGCGCACCTGCGCCCGTGGACCCCCTGGGTGGTGGACGGCAAGGTGCCGGGCCTCACGCTCGACGAGCGCCTTGCGCGCCACCAGGCGGATTTCGTGGCCGGCCGCGAATGGGTCTACGGGATGTTCGGCACGGACGGCGATGAAGTGCTCGGCGGCTGCGGACTGTATCCGCGCGTGGGGCCCGGATCCGTGGAGCTGGGATACTGGCTCGCGGCGGAACACACCGGACGCGGGCTGGCCACACAGGCCGCCGGCGCGCTCACGGCGCTGGCCTTCGCGCACCTCGCCGTTGACCAGGTGGAGATCCGCTGCGAGCATCGGAACGCCCCCAGCGCCCGCGTGCCGGCACGCCTCGGCTACGCGCTCGCCGACTCGGCGACCGCCTGGGGCGCGCCGGACCTCATGGTGTGGCGCATGACGCGGGAGCGATTCACGGAGCGCGCTCGCGAGGAACCGGCCAGCCGCGTGTAGGCCGGACCGGCGATACATTCGGCAGCATGTTCGCCTGCTCCGGGATCTCCAAGCAGTTCGGCCCCACCACCGCGCTCCGCGACGCCGGCTTCATGGTGTCGCCGGGCGAGGTGCTCGGCGTGATCGGCCCGAATGGATCGGGCAAGAGCACGCTGCTCGCCTGCGCCGCGGGGCTGCTTCGTGCCGACACGGGCACCGTCACGCTGAACGAGGTGCCGCTGGACCTCGTCGCGATCCGGCGCACCGTCTTCTTCCTGCCCGACGGCATCACGCCGTGGGCCGAGCACCGCGTGCACGACGTCGTGGCCACCTGGCGGCGCCTGCAGGGCCGGTCGGCCGAGGAGGCACGCGGGCGCATCGCGGCGCTGTCGCTGGACGGACTGCTCGGCCGCCTGGTTCGCGAGCTCTCCAAGGGTGAACGGAAGCGGCTGATGCTCGCGCTCGCGCTGCTCGCCACCCAGCCCGTCCTGCTGCTCGACGAGCCCTTCGACGGCCTGGACCTTCGCCAGACGCGCGAGGTGGCCAGCCTCCTCCGTGCCGAGGCCGCGGCGCGGCGCGCCATCGTGCTCTCGCTGCACCAGCTGGGCGACGCCGAGCGGACGTGCGACCGTCTCGCGCTGCTCGACGCCGGGCGCATCGTTGCCGAGGGCAGCCTGGAGACCCTGCGGTCGGCGGCCGGCCGGCCGGGTGCGCCCCTCGACGAGGTGTTCCTTGCCCTCACGTGAGCGCGCGACGCTGCTGCTGCGCAAGGAGTGGCACGAGCTGCGCGCCGCGAAGGCGTGGTGGCTCTTCGTGGCCGCGTGCGGCGTGCTGGTGGGCCAGGCGTTCTCCACCGCGGTGGCGACGTACGCGGAGGTGAGCGGCGGCAACGGAGGTCCGGCGGCGCTCGCGCAGGGCGTGAGCCCGCTCGACGGCTTCGTGGTGCCCCTGTTCGGCGCGTACGCGATTGCCGCCACGCTGCTCCTGCCCTTCGTCGCCATTCGCCTGCTCGCCGCGGAGAAGGAGGGCGGCGGGCTCGGACTGATGCTTCAGGGTGGCGTGCGCCCCATCTCCCTGGTGCTCGCCAAGCTGGCCGTGGCGCTCGGCGGGTGGCTCGTGGGGCTGCTGCCGGCGCTCGTGGCGCTGGCGCTCTGGCGCGCGCACGGGGGTCACCTCGCGGCCTCGGAGGTGGGCGTGGTGCTCCTCGGCCACCTGCTCCGCGCGGTGTGGACCATCGCGCTGGGCCTCGCCGCGGCCGCGTGGACGGAGAGCGCGAGCACCGCGGCAATCGTCGCGCTGGGGGTGACCCTGGCAGCGTGGGCGCTCGACTTCGTGGCGGCAGTTCAGGGTGGGATGGCGCAGCGGCTCGATGCCTTCACCCCGGAGAGTGCGCTGCGCGTCTTCGAGCGCGGGGAGCTGTCCCTGTCGGTGACCGTCGCGAGCGTGGTGGTGGTGGTCGCGCTGCTCGCGATCGCGGCGCATGGCCTGCGCGCCGACCGGTTGCCACGCCGTGCGGCGGCGATGTCGCTCGTGGTGCTGGGAGGTGCCGCCATCGCGCTGGCCGGCGCATCGCTGCTGCACGGCAGCGGGGACCTGAGCGAGGACCGCCGCAACTCCTTCCCACGCGCCGACGAGCGCGCGCTGCGGGCGATCCGCGCGCCCGTGTCGGTGGAGGTGCACCTCGCGGCCGAGGATCCGCGCCTGGCAGACCTGGAGCGCAGCGTGCTGCGGAAGCTGGAGCGCACGCTGCCGGCCGTGCGGGTGACCCGCGTGGCGCAGGGATCCAGCGGGCTGTTCGCCGCCGACACCGCGTATGGCGAGGTGTGGTACTCGGTGGGAGGCCGGCGGGCGATGTCGCGCTCCACCACGCCGGCGATCGTCCTCCAGACGCTGTACGCGCTGGCCGGCGTGGAGGCGCCAACGGACGCGAACGCGGCCGCGTACCCGGGGTATCCGCTGGTGATGCGCGCGGGGCTCGCGCCGCTGCTGCTCGGCCTGGGGTGGCCGCTCCTCGTGCTGGTCGCGTGGTGGCGCTCGCGCCGCCCCCCCTCCTCCAACCGTTTTCCGACATGAACGTGCTCCGCTCGTCGTCGCGCCGCGTCGCACTCCTCGTGACCGCGCTGGCCCTTCCCTGCACGCTTCAGGCGCAGTCGCCGATCCGCATCGGCGCGGCCGGCGAGCGCACCGGGGCGGAGCCGTCGCGCTTCATCCCGCTGGTGGGCAACTGGCACGTGACGGAGGACGACGGCCGCAAGGTGGTGTTCGTCGACGGGCGCGAGTGGAAGCGCGGGCAGCCGGCGAACGGGCTCGCGGCCAAGGCCCGCGCCATCTATGGCTCACGGCACGAGGCGTTCCTCGACAACGTGAAGCAGTTCGCGTATTTCCCCATCGCCGTGGCAAAGGACGTCCCGGACTTCCGCGAGGGCGAGATCGCGATGCGCTTCAAGCTCGTGGGGGGCACGCTCGACCGCTGCGCGGGCATCCTCTTCAACGTGAAGCCGAACGGCGACTATCTCACCGTCCGCTTCAACGGCACCGAGGACAACCTGGTGCTCTGGAAGTTCGTGAACGGCAAGCGGTCGTTCGTGAAGCGCGGCACGGAGAACGTGCCCATCGCGAACGGCAGCTGGCACGCGATGCGGATCGTGGTGAACGGCACGCAGCTCGAGGGCTGGCTCGACGGGAAGAAGCTGCTCGACTACACGCTCGAGGCGCCGGTGAGCGGCAAGGTGGGGCTCTGGAGCAAGACGGACAGCATGAGCGAGTTCGACGCGTATACGGTGACGGCGAAGAAATAGCGAGTAACGAGTAACGAGTAACGAGTACCCTTCAGGGCAGCGTCCCGAGCGGCTGTCATCCCGCAGGAGCGAAGCGAGTGTCGGGATCTTCCATCCCGTGCTCGTGGCCAGCCCCCAGCACGGGAGAGCATGCCCCGACCGCTTCGCTGCGGGGTGACACCACCGCTCGGGACGCTCCTCGACTCACTCGTTACTCGTTACTCGTTTTTCAGTTCTCGTTATTCGTTACTCGTTTTA
>JAQBPZ010000283.1 GCA_028287225.1 Gemmatimonadota bacterium | reverse complement strand
AGGCGACGTCCACCGCGGGCGCGCGGCGCAGCATGCCGCGCATCGCGTTGAGCAGCGCGAGCTCCGCGGCGCAGTCGGCGCACAGGGCGACGTGCGCCTCGACGCGCGCCCGGTCCGCCGCCGCAAGGCGATCGTGCAGCAGGTCCGGCAGCAGGTCGCGCATCTCCCCATTGGGACAATCATTCATCGAGAAACTCCTTGATGGCACGCATCGCGTTGTGATAGTGCACGCGCGCGGCGCCTTCCGTGGTGCCGGCCGCCTCGGCGAGCTCCCTGTACGACATCCCCTCTCCCACCCGCAGCGAGAAGACCTCGCGCTGGGTCGGCGTGAGGGCCGCCATCGCCCCCCGCATCCGGTCCTCGGTCTCTTCCGCGACCACCGTGTCGAGCGCGTCGTACTCCGTGCGCACGTCGGCGTCCTTCACCTCCACGTGCTCTCCCCGCCCCCGCACCGCGCGACGCCGGTCAAGGACGAGCCGGCGCGCGATCGTGAAGAGCCAGGTCCGGAACGCGCTCTCGCCCCGGAAGCCATCGAGCGAGCCGAAGGCGCGCACGAAGGTGTCCTGCACCACGTCGTCCACGTCGTCGCGCGCCCCGACGCTCGCCACGAAGCGCGCGACCGCGGCGGCATGCCGCTCGACGAGGATCGTCGCGGCCCGCTCGTCTCCGCCCTTCCACCGTGCTACGAGGTCGAAGTCGGTCCGGTCATCGGCAAGGGAGGTGGCGTCGGGCATGCGTTCGGGATGTGTGACGCGTCGTCGGCGCCGACGTTAAGGGCCACCCGCGCCGCCACGGCGCGCGTCGTCGATGCGCCGACTCAACAGTAGCAGGGGCGCCGCGGTCCGCGGCTCCTGCCGACCGGCTCCACGACGCGCCAGCGCCGCTTTCGCCCCCCCACCCCTCGCGAGGCGGCGTTCGAGCGGTGGGCGGCGCCGCTCGTGCACCCCTCGACTGACGGGACGTCGCGGGCACTGCCCATGCGCAAGGGAGGAGAGCCCGACCGATCCCGCGTCCCTCGCCGCACCGTCGCATGCCGTCGCCGCACCGCGTCCTGACCCGGCTCGTCCGCTTCCTCACGGCCCCGCTCGCCCACCGGATGCGGTTCACCGCGATCGTGGCGCTGGTGGTGTACGCCGATCTGGTGACCAAGCGCCTGGCGATCGCCGCCTGGAGCGTGGAGAGCTATCCGCTCGTGGGGCGCCTGGTGGAGATCGGCGTGGTGTACAACCGGCTCGGCGCCTTCAGCACCTCGTTCGGCCGGCATACGTGGGCCATCAACGTGGCGGGCACGGTGGTGGCCGTGCTGCTGGCGATGGCGACGTGCAGCCGCCTCGCGCACCTGGACGAGGTGGCGCCGGTGACGATGGGCCTGATCGCCGGGGCCGGGCTGGGAAATCTGACAAGCCTGATGAGCTCCCGGGACGGTGTCCCGGACTTTCTCGCGATCAGCGGCGAGGGGGGGCGGATGATCGTGATGAACCTCGCCGACGTGGCGGCGATGCTCGGCATCGTGTGCAGCCTCCGGCTGGTCCTGGTCCTGGCCCGCACGATCGCGGCGGCGCATTCGCACCGACACGCCTGACGCCGGCCGCGGGCGCGGGTAGCGAGTTCGCCCGTCTCGCGTCACGTTTGGACCGGGGTCGGACCGGGGTCGGACCGGGGTCGGACCGGGGCCGGCAGCGAACGACGCCCCGAACCCCTGCCCCGCGCGTGCCGCCGGACTCCCCGATCCCCGCCCTCCCGACGCATGCCGCTGAGAATCGCCCACCGCGGGATGCCGCGACGCATCCGCGAGAACACCCTGCCCTCGTTCGCGCTGGCCATCGAGTCGGGCGCCGAGGGGCTCGAGCTCGACGTCCACGCCACGCGTGACGGGGTGGTGGTGGTGCACCACGATCCCACCCTCGCCGACGGCTCGGCCATCACCGCGCTCACCTTCTCGGAGCTCCGGCGCCGCGAGGCCGCGCCGGGCATCCCCATTCCCACGCTCGCGGACGTCTGCGCCTTGGCCGGCGAGGAGACGGCGCTGTTCGTCGAGCTGAAGGGGGCGGGGATCGAGTCGCTCGTGGTGGACGTGCTCGGGGCGCATCGCGGCGAAGTGGCACTCCACAGCTTCGACCACGCGATGATCGCGCGCCTCACCGCCCTGGGCTGCAGGTACCCGCTCGGCATCCTGTTCGAGGATGCGGTGGGCGATCTGCCGCGCCTCATGGAAACCACGGGGGCCACGGACGTGTGGCCGCATTTCCCGCTCGTGACGCCCTCGCTCCTCGGCGCCGTGCATGCGCGCGGGGGCCGCGTGATCACCTGGACGGTGAACGACCTGGGGATCGCGCGCGCGCTCGCCGACGGCGGCGTGGACGGCCTCTGCGGCGACGACGTGACGATCTTCGAGTAGCGGCGAGGCGGGCTCCACTATCCACCCCTCCGGACCGCCCCTAGCTTCCCGCGCGACATCGCAGCTCGTTCCACCACCCACCCGAGGACCTCCCGCTCGATGCGTCATTCCGTCATCGCGCTCGCCGTCGGACTCGTTGCCTGCGGAGGCCATCCGGCGCTCGCGCAGGGGACCACTCCGCCGGCTCCTGCCCGCCAGGGAACCGATACCACCACGCGCGCGCCGATGTCCGGCGGCGTGTCCGTTCCCAATGCCGACCCATTCCCCAGCACCTATCGTCCCTTCGCGTCCCGCGCGACGCTCATCCGCAACGTGACCGTGCTCACGGCGGCTGGTCCGGCGATTCGCGGCGGCAGCGTGCTGCTGCGCGACGGGCGCATCGCGGAGGTGGGCACCTCCATCACCGCCCCCGCCGACGCCGTGATCATCGACGGCACGGGGAAATTCGTGACGCCGGGCATCGTGGACACGCACTCGCACATCGGCGCGGGCGCCGCGCCGGGCGACCAGGGCGCGAACATGAACGACGTGAACGAGGCCACGAACCCCGTCACCGCGCAGGTGTGGGTGGAACATTCCGTGTGGCCGCAGGATCCGCAGTTCACGCGGACGCTCGCCGGCGGCGTGACCACCATCCAGGTGCTGCCGGGATCGGCGAACCTGATCGGCGGCCGCAGCGTGGTGCTGAAGGTCGTGCCCTCCCGCACCGTGCAGGGGATGAAGTTTCCCGGCGCGAAGTACGGGCTGAAGATGGCGTGCGGCGAGAACCCGAAGCGCGTGTACGCCCAGCGTGGCCCGTCCACACGCATGGGCAACGTGGCCGGCTATCGCGCCGCGTGGATCCAGGCGGAGGCCTATCGTCGCCGCTGGGACAAGTGGAACACGAACCACCAGGGTGACGCGCCGACGCGCGACCTCGGCCTCGAGACGCTGGCGGAGGTGCTGCGCGTCAACATCTACGTGCACAACCACTGCTATCGGGCCGACGAGATGGCGCAGATGATCGACATCGCGCACGAGTTCGGATACAAGATCCGCTCGTTCCATCACGGCGTGGAAGCGTACAAGATCGCGGACCTCCTCGCGCGCGATTCCATCTCCGCCTCGGTGTGGTCCGACTGGGGCGCCTTCAAGATGGAGGCGAACGATGCGGTGCGCGCCAACCTCCCGCTGCTCTGGAAGGCCGGCGTGGTCGCGATCACGCACTCCGACGATGCGTCGGGCGAGCAGCGCCTCAATCAGGAGACGGCGAAGTCGGTGGCCGAGGGGAAGCTGCTCGGCATCAACGTGAGCGACGACGAAGCGGTGAAGTGGATCACGATCAACCCGGCATGGGCGCTCGGCCTGCAGGACCGGATCGGGTCCATCGAGGTGGGCAAGAACGCGGACGTGGTGCTCTGGTCCGGCAACCCGTTCAGCGTGTACTCGCGCGCCGAGAAGGTGTGGGTGGACGGCGCAATGCTCTACGACCGGACCGATCCGGCTGCGCGGTGGAGAACGGACTTCGAGCTCGGCTACGTGCCGGAACAGGGAGGGCGGAACTGATGCGCAGGCACATTCTTCTGGCGGTGACGATGGCGGCCGCGGCATCGCCACTCGCTGCACAGAGCATCGCGATCACCGGCGGCCGGGTCTTCCCGGTGAGCGGGCCGGTGATCGAGAACGGGACGGTGTTGATTCGCGACGGGCGCATCGTGGCCGTCGGCGCGGGGGTCGCGATCCCCGCGGATGCTCGGCGGATCGACGCAGCCGGCCGGTGGGTCACGCCCGGGCTCGTGAACGCGGCGACGTCCGTGGGCGTGCGGGAGATCGGCGCGGTGGGCTCCACGGTGGAGACGTCTCCGCGCTCCACGCAGCAGCAGCAGCGCGGCATCTCGGCGTCGTTCAACGTGTGGGAGGGCTTCAACCCAGCATCCGTGCTCATCCCGGCGGCACGAAAGTCGGGGATCACCACGGCCGCGATCCTTCCGCAGGGCGGACTGATCGCCGGCCGCGGCGCGGTGATGCACTTCGTCGCCGGCGGCGGGCTCACGGAGATGCTGATGCGCTCACCGGTGGCGATGGTCGCGGAGCTCGGTGCGGGGGGCAGCACGCGCGGCGAGCAGTGGAGCCGCCTGCGCGAGGTGCTCGACGACGCGCGCTCGTATTCGCTGCGTCGTGCGCAGTACGAACGGGCGGCGACGCGGCCATTCGCCGCGACGCGGCTGGACCTGGAGGCGCTGGTCCCGGTGGTGGAAGGGCGGCTGCCGCTCCTGCTCTCCGTGGACCGCGCCAGCGACATCGAGGCGGCGCTGCTCCTGGCGCGTGACTACCGGCTGCGCCTGATCATCGGCGGCGGCGCCGAGGCATGGATGGTGGCGGGCAAGCTCGCCGCGGCCAAGGTGCCGGTGCTCACCGGCGCGATGAACAACATTCCCGGCAGCTTCTCGACGCTGGGACAGCGGCAGGAGAATGCAGGACTGCTGCGTCGCGCGGGCGTTCCCGTGGTGATCATCGGCAACGCGGGCGGCGGCGACGAGGAAGCGTTCAACGTGCGCAACGTCCGCTTCGAGGCCGGCAACGCGGTGGCGTACGGCATGACGTGGGACGATGCCCTGCGCGCCATCACGCTCACCCCGGCGGAGATCTTCGGCGTGTCGGACCGCGTCGGCTCGCTGCAGGCCGGTCGCGATGCGGACGTGGTGATCTGGAGCGGGGACCCGTTCGAGTTCGCCTCGCAGCCGGAGCACGTCTTCCTGCGTGGCGTGGAGACGACGACGCCGAGCCGGCAGGACCTGCTGGAACAGCGGTACAGGACGCTGCCGCCGAACTACAGCACGCCGAGGCCGTAGCGGGATCGCCGATTCCGCGTTGTAACGACTCAACGCAGAGGGCGCAGAAGACCAGCTGAGGGCGCGGAGGAAATCACGTGATGTGCGCGGAGCGCCATCACGACTTCCTCCGCGTCCTCGTTTTCAATGCTCTGCGCCCTCTGCGTCGAGTCCGTCGGTGGAGCTGTGGGCGATCAGCCCGCCCGCGGCAGCGACAGCGTGAATGTCGACCCCTCGCCGGGCGGGCTCACCACGGTGAGGTCTCCCCCCATGGCGCGTGCGAGCTGGCGGCTGATCGCCAGGCCGAGGCCCACGCCGCCGTCCGTCGACTGGATGGCGCGCCGGGCCTGCATGAAGGGCTCGAAGATGCGCTCCAGGTGCTCGTCCGGGATCCCGATGCCGGTGTCGTGCACGTCCAGCATCGCGACGTCGTGCGCGCCGCGGGCGCGGACGGTGATGGTGCCGCCGGCCGGGGTGAACTTGAGCGCGTTCGCGAGCAGGTTGAGCAGGATCTGCCGCGCCTTGTCGAGGTCGCCGCGCACCACGAGTCCCGCATCGCCGCCCGCGCGATGCAGCGCGAGGTCCCGCTCCACGAGCTGGGGCTGCACCATGTCCACGACGCTGTCGAACAGGGCGTCCACGCGGATGTCGGTGCCGTCGATCTCGATGCGCCCGGCTCCGCCCTTCGCGAAGGCGAGCACGCCGCCCACCAGGGTGTTGAGGTGGTCCTTGCTGCGCTGGATCTTTCGCAGGTCCTCGGCCTGCTGCGGGGTGACCGGACCACGCACGCCCAGCTCGATGAGCTGCGCATACCCGCCGATCGCGTTCAACGGCGTGCGCAGCTCGTGGCTCATGGCCGCGAGAAAATCGCTCTTCGCTCGGTTGGCTTCGAGTGCCTCGTTCTTCAGCCGCTCGAGCTCCGCCTCGTTCTGCTTCGCGGCCTCGATGTCCGTGTTCGTGCCGAACCAGCGCAGCAGCCCCCCGTCCGCGGCGCGCTGCCCGGTGGCCCGCGAGAGGTGCCATCGGTACACCCCGTCGTGCCGGCGCAGGCGGAACTCCACCTGGTACGGGTCGCCCGTGGTGAGCGCGTGCGACCAGAGGGTGCGGGCGCGGTCGATGTCGTCGGGATGCACGTGCGCTTCCCACGCGGGTCCGGTGAGCTGGCTCGACGGCTGGGCGAAGTACGACTCCGCGCGCTGGTTCACGTAGTCCAGCTGACCATCGACCGTCGCGGTCCACACCTGGACCGGAATCGCGTCGGCGAGGAAGCGGTAGCGCGTCTCGCTCGCCTCGATGAGCTGCCGGGCGCGCACCGCCTCCGTCACCTCCGAGCCGTGCGCGACGATACCCTCGACCTCGCCCTGCGCGTTGGTGAGCGGCTGGTAGACGAAATCGACGAACACCTCCTCGGACTGCCCATCGCTCGCGCGTGACAGCAGGACGGGGATCTCGCGGCCGACGAAGGGCTCGCCGGTCCGGTACACGCGGTCGAGCAGCGCGATGAACCCCTGCCCTGCGACCTCCGGCAGCGCCTCGCGCACCGGCTTTCCGACGATGGGACGGTCGCCGACGAGCCGCTGGTACGCGTCGTTGGAGAACTCGACGACATGGTCCGGCCCACGGAGCACCGCGAGGAACGCCGGCGCCTGCGCGAACACCTCGCGCAGCCGGCGCTCGGCGCGCTCGGCCACCTCGCGGGCGGCGTTGAGCTCGCGCTCGGCCAGGATGCGCGCGGTCGTTTCCGCGGCGGGATTGAGGTACGCGACGATCCGCCCGTCGTCGTCCCGTACCGGGCTGAGGCCGAAGGTGAAGAACGCCTCGCCCAGCGTGCCGTCGGCACGATCCATTTCGAAGCGCGCGCTCTCCTGGTAGACCGCGGCGCCATGCGAGCCATCGTTGAACCACGCTGCGATGGCGGGCCAGATCTCGGACCAGACCTGGTCGCCCGGCGTGCCAAGCGCCGACGGGTGCTTGGAGCCGAGCACCGGCCGGTAGGCGTCGTTGTAGATGAGCGTGAGCGCGGGGCCGCACCAGAGGTTGATCGGGAAGGGCGACTCGAGGGCGGTGCGCACCACGGTACGAAGCGCCGACGGCCAGTCCCGGATGGGACCGAGGGGCGTGCTCGCCCAGTCCAGCGCCCGGCAGCGCGCGGCCATCTCGCCCGCACCGGGAAACAGCGACGCGGCGTCGTCCTTCGGATTCAGGTTCATTCCGATCGCACTCCGGGGGAACCGCGCGACCCGCCGGCGCGGGGCGGGGCGGGTTCGCCAAGCTATGCTCTCGCCCTGCGCGGCGCGAACCGCGAAGACGGCGAAGGGGCGCACCTGTCGATACGGTGCGCCGGACCCCGGCGTTGGCCGAACCGGGTGGGGCTAGGTCGCGGCCTGCCGGCCGGCCTTCACCTCGGCGATCTCCACCTCCAGCCGCGCGACTTCGGCTTCGGCCGAGGCGATGCTGGCGGCGTGGATCGCATAGCGCTCGGCGTCGAGCTCACCGCCGGCCGCGCGCGCGCGATAGACCGCGAAGCCCAGCGAGGCCGCGGCCGACTCGGCGCGCTGCCTGGCGCGGTGCGATTCCAGGCGCAGGCGGCCTTCGTCGAGCGCGCCCTGCGCCACCTGTCCCGCCTTGTCGAGCTCCCGCTTGAGCGAGTTCCAGATAGCCATCGAAGATCCTCCGTGGAGATGCGATCACTACGGCCGGTGCGCGCTGAAGTTGCGCGGTGGCGGCGTGAAACGCAAAAGCGCCCTCCCGCAGTGGGAGGGCGCCGCGTGGCGAAGCTGACGGGCGGCTGCTTACGCGGCCGTGGTCGCCTCGGCCGGGTAGACGCTGACCTTCTGGCGGGTCTTGCTCTTGTGCTCGAACTTCACGACGCCGTCCACGAGGGCGAAGATCGTGTAGTCGTTGCCAAGGCCGACGTTGTTGCCGGGATGGAAGACCGTGCCGCACTGGCGGATGATGATGTTGCCGGCGACGACGTGCTCGCCACCGAACTTCTTCACACCGCGGTACTTCGGGTTGCTGTCGCGGCCGTTGCGCGACGAGCCGACGCCTTTCTTATGAGCCATGGTATCCTCGCGTCAACCGAGCGTGATGTCGTTGATCTGGACTTCGGTGAAGCCCTGGCGATGTCCCTGCTTCTTCGCGTAGTTCTTCCGGCGCTTCATCTTGAAGATGATGATCTTGTCGCCGAGACCGTGCTTGACGATCTCGCCGGTGACCTTGGCGCCGGAGAGGGTGGGGACGCCGGTCTTGACGTTCTTCCCGTCGCTGCCCAGGAGCACGTCGTTGAACTCGATCGACCCGCCTGCCTCGCCCACGATGGTGGGGAAGCGATATTTCTTGCCGGACTCGACGCGGAACTGCTTGCCGCCGGTGCGGATGATTGCGTAGGACATAGAAAGGACTCGTGAGCGTGTGACAGGGAGCCTATAATGTTAACCGGCGCGAGGTTAGCTGTCAACGGTGCTCGACCCCGCCAGCATGGCGCCGACGAACGCGCCGCAATCCTGTGACGGCGGGACGGTCATGCTGGCAAGGTGGGGTGCACGCCGACGCCGCAGTCTACCCCACGACCCGCCCCGATGCTCGTCCGCCGCGCCTCGTCCTCGCGGCCCTGGTGGGCTGCCGGGAGCCGACCGCCCCCCTGCGCGACCGGAGCCTGGCGACCCACGCGGCCGACGCCGGGATCATGGTGTCCAACGCGAGCCCGGTGCCGATCCACCACTTCGTCGTCGGCCGCAGCCGGGCAGCGCTGATCCTGTGGGGACCGTGCACCGGAGGCGACTGGTGTGCCACCATCCCGGCGCGCGGACAGGCGATGCTTCCCTGGCCGGCCGGCGACCTCGACTCCCGGGAGACGGAATACCTGTTCCACTGG
>JAQBPZ010000258.1 GCA_028287225.1 Gemmatimonadota bacterium | reverse complement strand
CACCGCCCCCGACGCCATCGTCACCGTGGACGAGGCGAGCTGCATCCTCTCGGTGAACCCCGCCACGGAGCGCATCTTCGGCTGGTCCGCCGAGGAGATGGTGGGGCGGAACCTCGACATGATCATGCCCGAGGAGTATCGCGCCCGCCACGCCGCCGGCATGGCGCGGTACATCGCGTCCGGCGTGCGCAGGATCCCCTGGACGGGCGTCCCGGTGCACGCGATCACCAAGGACGGCCGACGCATCCCCATCGAGATCTCCTTCGGCGAGTTCACGCACGAGGGGCGGCGCGTCTTCTCCGGCTTCCTGCGAGACGTCTCCGACCGCGCGGCGCAGCAGGCCGCCCTCGCGCGGACCGCCGCCGAGCTGGAGTCGGCGCTCGAGACGCTGCGACAGCGCGTGGTGGAGGCCGAGGACGCGCGCCGGTCGGCGGACGCCGCGAACCAGGCGAAGTCCCAGTTCCTCGCCACGATGTCCCACGAGCTCCGGACACCGCTCAACGCGATCGGCGGGTACGTGGAGCTGCTCGAGAGCGGCGTGCGCGGTCCGGTCACGGAGCCGCAGCGCGAGGACCTGCTCCGGGTGGCCCGGGCGCAGGCGCGCCTGCTCTCCCTCGTGAACGACGTCCTCAACTTCGCCCGCATCGAGTCGGGCCGGGTGGACTACGACGTGCGCGACGTGCCGGTCAATCCGCTGCTCTGCGCGCTGGGCCCCCTCGTGGACCCCCAGGTGCGGGCCAAGCGCATCGTCTACGAGTGCGATCCCGGACCGCGCGACGTGATCGTCTGCGCGGACCAGCAGAAGCTGGAGCAGATCCTCCTCAACCTGCTGTCGAACGCGGTGAAGTTCACTCCCGAGGGCGGCACGGTCTCGGTCACCACCGACGCCGACGCGACCTCCGTCCGCATGCACGTGCGCGACACGGGCGTCGGCATCCCCCCCGATCGGCTGGAGGCGGTGTTCGAGCCCTTCGTGCAGGTGGACGCCACGCTGACCCGCGTCCACGGCGGCACGGGACTCGGCCTCGCCATCAGCCAGGAGCTGGCGCGCGGCATGGGCGGCAACATCACCGTGCGGAGCACGCTGGGGCTGGGCACCGAGTTCACCGTGACCATGCCGTCCGCCGGCGCCTGCGGCCGGCGTCCGCAGAACACGGTGGGCGACATGCTCGCGCGGGACGCCCGCGCCATCGTGCGTGGAATGGTGGCCCGGCTCCGGGCCGAGCCGGACCTCCCCCCGGTCACGGACGCGGAGCTGGAGGATCACACCGCCTCGCTCGTCACGGACCTGGCGCAGCTCCTCGTCATCCTCGACACGGGCGGCGGGCACGACACCATGCTGGTGCGCGACGGGGCACGCATTCAGACGGTCATCATCGAGCTGCACGGCCGGCAGCGCCGGCGCCTGGGATGGACGGCGTCGCTGCTGAGCCGCGAGTTCGACATTCTCGCCGACGAGGCCGCGCAGGCCATTCGCGCCCACGCGCAGGCGGGTCAGATCCAGGCGGGGGAGGAATGCGTGGACCTCGTGCGGGCGCTACTCGACGAGGCGAAGGCCGTGGGGCTCAGGAGCCTGGCGAACGGCTGAGCTGCGGCGGACCCGAACTGGCGGGACATCCGTACCTCGTACACGGTACGGGGGTACGTCAGTCGTGGCAGCCGAAGCTCGCCGGCCCTACAAGCCGAGCGCGTACTGGGCTTCCGGCGCCCCGCGGCCGGCCCGCGGCAGGAACGGCCCCACCACGTGGTGCTGCATCGCCACGCTCAGGGCGCCACGATATCGCGTGCGCCGGAGCGCGTCGGCCGTCGTCTGGTGCGCGACGCCATGGTCGTTGCACTGCGCGCTCAGGTGCGCGAGCACCACGTGCGCGAGGTCCTTGTGCACCGCGCCGCGCGTCAGGTCGGCGCAGGCGCGGTTGGAGAGGTGCCCCGTGCGCGACGCGATGCGCGCCTGCACCGACGGCGGGTACGGCCCCGCGCGCAGCATCCCCTCGTCGTGGTTGGACTCGATGACGAGCAGGTCGGCCCGGGTGCACAGCGCGCGCACGCTCTCGCTCGCGTGGCCGACGTCGGTGCACACCACCGCGGTCGCGCCGGTGTGCGTGCACGACAGCCGCACCCCGACCGGGCTCGCCGCGTCGTGCGGCGTCGCGAAGGTGGTCGCCACCATCCGGCTCAGGCTCACGGTCTCGCCCGTACCCACGCGCACGCAGTTCGCCTCCACCAGCTCGGCGCACGCGTCCACGGTGCCCGCGCTCGCGTACAGCGCCCAGCCCCAGCGCCGCGCACCGGCGGCGGCCCCCTTCACGTGGTCGGTGTGCTCATGCGTCACGAGGCACGCCTCGATGCTCGCGGGCGCCACGCCGATGTCCTGCAGGCGGGAGGCGAGCACCCGCGGGGAGAACCCGGCGTCCACGAGCACGCGGCTCTCCCCGCATTCCACCAGCACGGCGTTCCCCGCGCTGCCACTGCCCAGCACCCAGAGCTTCACAGGTCCGACGTCCAGCGCGCGTCGTACGACGCGCGCAGCTGGCGCCGCGATGCGTCCGTGAGCGTCACGTGCCGGCGCGCCATCATCCGCTCGGCGACCTCGAGAAACTTGTCGGCGCGATACAGCGTGAAGGCGCCCGCCTCGCCCCACGCGAACGGCGCCACGGCCTTCGGCGGCATCTGGCTCCCGTAGACGTTCGCCGCCGCGCCAAGCACGGTGCCCGTGGTGAGCGTCAGGCCGATGCCGGTCTTCGCATGGTCGCCGAACAGCGTGCCGAGGAACTGCATGCCGGTCTCGCGGATGCCCTCGCGCGTCCAGAGCTGCACGGTGCCGTACGTGTTCTTGAGGTTGCTCGTGATCGTTCCCGCGCCGAGGTTCACCCAGCGCCCGAGCATCGAGTGGCCGACGAAGCCGTCGTGTCCCTTGTTGGCATGCCCGATGAAGATCGTGTTGCTCAACTCTCCGTGCACCTTGCAGACGTCGCCGATGCTCGACGCGGCGATCCGGTCGCCCATCACCGTGCTCTCCGCGCCAACGTACAGCGGGCCCACCAGGCGCGTGAACGCGAGCGCGTGCGAGCCGGCGCGCAGGAGCACCGGCCCCGCCGTGGTGTCGAAGCACGTCATCGGCTCCACGACGGCGCCCGCTTCCACGTACACCGGATGCTCGCCGACGCGAAGCGCGCCGGCCGGCAGCTCCGTGGACATCGACGTGCCGAGGAGGGGAAGGTCCTGCTCGAGCATCGGCACCAGGTGGCGCACGTAGTCCCACACCGCGTGCATCCACCATCCCGTGATCTCGCTGGTGGCGCGCGACGGGCTCGCGAGCGCCGACAGGCTCGCATCCCCGTTGCGCAGCGCCGACAGGGCGAGGGGCGCGTTCAGCCGCAGCGCGACCACCTCGCCCTCCGCCATCAGCTGGTCGCCGGAAGACGGCGTCCCGAGGGAGGGCGCGAAGCGGGCGTTCACGATCCATGCGCCCGCGGGGAGCTCGGCGTCGGTGACCACCGGCGGCGCACCGGGCTCCGTGAACCCCGCGAGGTGCGCC
>JAQBPZ010000222.1 GCA_028287225.1 Gemmatimonadota bacterium | reverse complement strand
ACTCGCGCAACACTTCCAGCACCTCGCGGCTGCGAGCGTGACGCTCGAACTCGACGGACAGGCAGACTGTGTGACCGTTCTCGACCGCAACGCGGTTGGCGTGCGCGCTGATCGTGATGGGCGCATGCTCCACTCGTGCGTCGCCCATCGTGCCGAGCATCTTCTGGATCTCGGTCTCGATCTTCGCCTCCTCGCCGCCGATGAACGGGATCACGTTGCCGAGGATGTCGAGCGAGGGCACGCCGGGGTAGCCCGCCCCCGACACCGCCTGCATCGTGGCAATGAAGAGCCGGCGGATGCCGAAGGCCGCGTGCAGCGGCGCGAGCGCCATCACGGCGACGATCGCGGCGCAATTGGCGTTCGTGACGATGCCCCCGGACCATCCACGGGCGGCCCGCTGCACGTCGAGCAGGCGCAGGTGGTCGGCGTTCACCTCCGGGATCACGAGCGGGACGTCGTCGTCCATGCGGAAGTTCTTGGCGTTGCTCAGCACCAGGCGGCCCGCCCGCGCGAACGCGAGCTCCACGTCGCCGGCGACGGCCGCGTCGAGCGCGGAGAAGACGATGGGCGCGCGCACCACCGCGGGATCGCAGGCGACGACCGTCTGCCCGCGCACGCGCTCCGGCATCCCCGCCCCGCCGATCCAGCGCGCGGCGTCTCCGTACCGCTTTCCCGCCGAGCGTTCGGAGGCAGCCAGCTCCGCGAGCTCGAACCAGGGATGGTCGGCGAGGATGCGGACGAAGTTCTGTCCCACGGCGCCGGTGGCGCCGAGCACCGCGACGGGGATGCGCCTGGCGGGGGCCGCCGGGTGCGTGGCGGGCGTGCCGGCGCCGCGCGCGCTCACGAGGCGAGCAGCGTGCGGGCGATCCGGGCATACGCGTCGACCGCCGCGCGCAGCTCGTCCACGTCGATGTGCTCCTCCGTGGTGTGCGCCACGTTGATGGACCCGGGACCGAACAGAAGCGGGGTGCCCCAGCGGCTCAGCAGCGGGATGTCCGACGTGTAGGCGACCGGGGCGACCTCGAACCCGTCGATCAGGTGGAAGTGCTGGGCGGGGATGTAGCTGCCCCACTCCAGCTCCGCCTTGCCGTCGGCCCAGCGCGTCACCGCCTCGCGCAGCGGCGCCACGTCGCTCACGATGCGGAACATCAGCTCCGTCTCGCAGAGCGCCGGGATGATGTTGGCCTCCGTGCCCCCGTGGATCGTGCCGATGTTCACCGTGGTGCGGCCGAGCACGTCGTCCACCGGCAGCGGCAGGGTCTTCACGGTAGGGAGCAGCTCGAGCATCGGCTCGATGGCCGACACCCCCAGCTCGGCGTACGCGGAGTGCGCGGCGCGACCACGCGTCCGTACCATCACGCGCTGGGAGCCCTTGGCCCCGGACGCCAGCTTGCTCTCGGTGGGCTCGCCGTTCACCAGGAACCGGCTCGTCGCCGGGAGGTGGTTCGCGGCACGCGCGCCGTCGGACCCCTTCTCCTCGCCCACCACGAACAGCAGGTCCACGCGCTCCTCACCCTCCGCGGCAAGCTGCTCCGCGGCGCAGAGCATGGCCGCGGCGATCCCCTTGGCGTCGCACGAGCCGCGGCCGAAGAGCTTGTTGCCCTCCAGGCGCGGCGGGAGGTACGGCGGCACCGTATCGAGGTGCGTGGAGAGGGTGACACCCTGCCCGGCGCGCGACGCCCAGACGTTCGCGCGGCCCTTGGTGACCTCCTGGGTGGTCACGTTCCAGCCGCGGGCAACGAGCCAGCGCGAGACGAAGTCGACGGCCGGCGCTTCCGAGCCGGTGGACGACTGAATGGCGAGCAGTTCGGCGGCGAGCGCGACGACGTCGGTCATGCGGGAAAAAGTAACGGCGCGCGGGGGCGGGGGCCACTCGACGCGCTGTCAAACTGCGTTCAACCACGGAGGACACAGAGGACACGGAGGAAGGAAGAAGGGGCTGATCCCTGTCCTCGCGCCCTCCGTGCCCTCTGTGCCCTCTGTGGTAAAACGCTCTTATCCCAGCGAACGGCTACAGTGACGGCGAGGTCGACGTGGCGCCGGTCGTCGCGACCGGGCTGAACTCCAGGCCCGAGGTATCGCCCTGACGGACGAGGTCGACGAACATGTCCTTCGCCAGCGCGTTCGCCTCCTTGGCGTACACGTCGTGGTCGCGCTCGGCCACCTCGCCCAGCTTCGCGAGCGACTGCAGGCCGAGGGCGCGACCCGCGTCGCGGAAGGTCTTGAAGGTGTCCTCGCTCTGGCGCGCGGTCACGATGTCGCCCACGAGGCGCAGGAAGTCGCTCTCGCGTGCGGCGTCGGCCAGGTCCCGGGCCACGCCGAGCGCCTTGCCGAGCATCTTCTTGGCGGTGCCTTCGGCCGCGCCGAGCTCGGACTGGTAGGCCTCGAGCATCTGCTGGTGGGACGTCGCCTTGGGGATGAAGCGCGCGCAGAGCGCGCGGAAGCGATCGTCCTCGGCCTGCTTCTCGTGATCGATCAGGTTCTCGAGAAAGGTGCGGTGCTGCATCACCGCGTTGTTGATCTGTGCCTTGAGGAAAGCGGTTCCACGGTCCATGAGCATCCTCCGACTGGGTCACTGGATGCCGCTGGAGGAGGCACAAGCCGCGCCATCGGGGCGGCCGCCGTCGCTCGCTTCCCTAGAGCTCGCCGGCCAGCACGCGGCGGCGGATCTCGGAGTACTCGAGGGGCAGCGCCTTGCCCGCCTCCACCGCCAGGTCCTCGACGGCGTTGAGCAGGGCTCGCTTCAGGCGGCGTCCGCCATCCCCGGTCGGCATGGTGCGGAGCGTGGTGGCGAGATGCGACGGCTCGGCGAGGTAGTCCGCCACGCTCGCGGGCGCCGTGGTGGATCCGCCGACGAGCGAGAAGCTGGAGGCCACGTGGCCCAGCGCGCTCGACGTGGTGCCGTTGGCCAGGTCGCCCGGCTCCACCGCGAGGGCGGAGGCGAGGCGTTCACGGAGGGACGAGGTGAGCTCCGACTTGCCCGTCATCACCCGCCAGAGCTGCTGGCGCGAGGTGCCGGCGTGGCGGGCGAGATGCTGCTTGGAGACGCCGCGCTCGATGCGCAGGATCTCGAGCCGCTTGCCGAGCGCCGTGAGCTCGGGGGCGCCTTCGGGGATCATGGAATCGAGCATCACTTCCGTTGACATACGTTACAGCTTCTTCTAGATTTGAGAGACCGAATATTTCCCGAAGCGGTGCGACGTCCGTTGCAAAAGTTAGGAGCCCAGGTGTCGAAAGTCAAGCAAAGAGCGGTACTTACGGGCGTTCGTAACGCGAAGGCGGGCAAGGCCTCCGGGAAGCCGGCTGGCAAGCCGGCCCCTGCTGTCGCGCCCGCCACGCGAGCCGCACCGGGCTCGGCGGCACCAGTGAAGCGGTCGGCGTCAGCGGCGAAGCGCACGCCGAAGCAAACGGCAGCACGAACGTCGAAGCCGACGGCGAAGCGACCCGCGAAAGCAGCGCCCGCCAGGGGCGTCACGCGGCCGAAAAAGGCTGCGAAAATCGCGAAGAAAGCCGCACCCAAACGGGCCGTCGCGGGTATCAGGAAGGGAGCGAAATCGGCGCCGAAACGCATCGCGAAGAAGGCGGCCGCTGGGAAGCGAAAGGTGACGATCACGATGGTGCCGCCGCGCGGCGCGCGCGGGGGCCGGCTGGAGCCGATCGCGCGCTACGCGATCAAGGCGCTGGACCCGCTGCGGAAGTGCGGCGCCGGAACCTCGGTGCAGTTCCTGTATCGGGTGGACGAATCGGTGGAAGGGCGGACGACGGCGCACCTCGTCTTCTTCGACCGGCATGGCTGGTACTGTGAGCACGGCCGTACGTGCCCGGCGGTCGCGCCGGCAAGGAAGTACAACGGGCACATCGCGCGGGCCTCCTGAGGGGACCTGCACCGGACTGACACGACAACGGCTGGATGAGAGAGGGAAGAGACGCATGATCGCGAGACACGAGACTCAAATGGACAAGTTCGACGTCTGGGCGGCGCTGTCTGCGCCGCTGCCCGCCGGAGTGATCTCCTGGCGCCAGGATGGCCGGCCCATCGCCCGCGACGGGCGCCACATCGCGCGCTTCGTCGCCTACATCGAGGCGAACACGGTGCGCGAGCGGCTGGACAGCGTCGTGCCCGGCGAATGGGACCTCACCCTGGAGCTCCTGCCCACGGTGACGGGCCTCGACGAGGACGCCAACCAGGGGGCCTGCTCGTTCAAGGCACGCCTCCAGATCCTCGGCGTGATCCGCGAGGACGTGGGCACGGGCAAGGACTACAAGCAGGCGGCCACCGACGCCTTCAAGCGCGCCGCGGTGCGCTTCGGCGTGGGCCACGAGCTGTATGCATACGAGCAGAACTGGGTGCAGCTCGACGGCGACGGCAAGTTCGCCAAGCCGGTGGAGGATCCCGCGGCGGCGTATGCCCGTCGCTACGGACGTCCGACGGCGGTCGCGGCCACCGCGCCCGTGTCGGTCACGCGTGCCGAGCAGGAGTCGGCGGTGCCGGTGACGAGCGAGCCGCGCGCGGCCACGGCGGCTGGTCCGCTGGCGACGCAGGAGGAGAGCTGCCCGAAGTGCGGCGGGCGGACGTGGGACAACCGCCTGACGAAGAAGAACCCCAAGGCACCGGACTACAAGTGCCGCGATCGCTCCTGCGATGGCGTCATCTGGCCGCCGAAGGGCGACAAGGTGGAGAAGGCGGAGCGGCCCGACCGCGCCGAGCCGGTCATGGCGTCGATCCACGACCAGGACGAGATCCCGTTCTAGTCCGACCGGTGAGGGAACGACGAAGGGGATGGCCACTGGCCATCCCCTTTTTCATCGTCGCGCATCACGCCGGCGCGGCATGCCGGGACCGGGGATCGAACCCGGATGTCCTTGCGGACACAAGATTTTAAGTCTCGCGCGTCTGCCAGTTTCGCCATCCCGGCGCGTTCCCCACGGAAACGCGAACGGGAGAGCATACGCTCTCCCGCCCGTTCCTGCCATCCATCGTCCTTCGCCTGTCCGTCGTCGGTCCCTCGACACAGAGCGGGAAACGGGACTCGAACCCGCGACCCCAACCTTGGCAAGGTTGTGCTCTACCAACTGAGCTATTCCCGCGTGCGGCGGAATATAAACGGGCGGGCGCCGGGGAGGGAAGCGGAGGGAAAAACGAGTAACGAGTAACGAGTAAGTCGGGGACCGTCCCGGGAAGCTGTCGCCATGCAGCCGCAGGCTGTCGGGGCATCGCGTCCCGTGCTGGGAGCCTGACCCAAAGCACGGGACGGTAACCCCGACACTCGCTCGTTGCCCTCGCTCCTGCGGGTGACAGACGCCCGGGATGCCGCAGTGCCAGTTACTCGTTACTCGTTACTCGTTATTCAGTGCTCGTTACTCGCTACTCGCCTTCCCGTTCACCCCCAGCGCATGCACGGCGTACCACGCCGTCCACGCGAGCAACCCGGACAGCGACGCATCGCCGCCGTTGGAGACCGCGGCGCCGCCATCGTCCACGACTTCGGCGGCCAGCCCGCCGTGCAGCGGCGCCCGGCGGAGCCACTCGAGCACCTCACCGCCCTCGGGCCCCATCAGGCGGCCGATCTCGCGCACGAGCAGCGTGCGCTCGGCGGGGATGGCCTTCACCGTGCGGCGATAGAGCGAGTCCTCGCGGTCGAACGCTTCGTACAGCGGAAGCCACAGTGCGCTCGCCGACGGCTCGTCCTCGGCACTCGTGTTGCCCGCCAGGTCGGTGGACGCGTGCATCCGCGAGCGCGCCTCGCGATGCGCCACGAAGTGCCGCCGGATCGCCGCGCGCACCGCGGCCGGATCCTCCACCTCGCGCGCGCTCGCTTCGTCCAGGGTGCGGCGCAGGACGTCGAGCGCCAGCGCGACGACCGCGTTCCCGTGCAGCGTGTACGGCTGCGCCGCCGCCGCGCCGGAGGGGATGACGTCCGTGGAATAGAGCGGCACGCGCGAGTCGCGGCGGTCGCGCAGGTCCTCGCTCGTGAGGTAGAGCGCGTCCCCGATGGCCGGCTCGTCGACGATCGCGTCGTCGCCCGTGTCGCGCAGGTAGCGCTCCACGGCAATGGGATAGGCGGCCACTCCTTCCAGCAGGAACCCGGGCTCGAACATCGTCCCGTCCAGGTAGTGCACCCCGCGCCCCGGCGCATATGCATGCAGCTCGCACATGCGCAGCAGGAGCTCGCGGGCCAGCCCGCTGTCGGCCAGCTGTACCGCGGGGAGCGTCCACATGAGCGCCTCCCAGTCGCGCACCGTCACGCCGGCGGCATGCCAGGGCACGCGGGTGCGCACCAGGTAGTAGTGCGCATCGTCCACCGCCCGCGCAACTCCGTAGAAGTACGCGAACAGCAGGTTCCGGTTGATGAGCCGGTCGATCGCCTCGGCCCCGGTGCTCTGCTCGAGCTGCTGGAGCGCGTCGCGCGTGCCGGCGAGCAGCGACCGCCATCCCCGCCGCCGCAGCACGCCCGCGGTGGCCTCGGCGCCATCGCGCTCGGGGCCGGCCGCCAGGTAGAACGCGCTGCTCGCCGTGGCGCCG
>JAQBPZ010000113.1 GCA_028287225.1 Gemmatimonadota bacterium | reverse complement strand
ACGCGACATCGCGCGTGGAGATCGCGAGCATCGCCGCCGGCGGCGACGGCGTGGGCCGCACGGCCGGCATGGTGGTGTTCGTGCCGCGCACCGCGCCCGGCGACGTGGCGCAGGTGGCGCTGCGTGGAAAGAAGCGGTTCGCGCGGGGCACCCTCGTCGCGCTGGAGCATGCCTCGCCACAGCGCGTGGCGCCCCCCTGCGAGCACTACGTGGTGGATCGCTGCGGCGGATGCCAGCTCCAGCACCTGGCATACGACGCGCAGCTCCTGGCGAAGGGGGCGATCATCGCCGACAGCGTCGGCCGGATCGGGCGGCGGGAGATCGCGGCTCCGGTGGTGGTGCCGAGCGACGCCCAGTGGCGATACCGCCGCAAGCTCACGCTGCACCTGCGACACACCGGCGAGGGCTTCATCGCCGGCCTGCATCCGTACGACGATGCCGCCGCGGTGTTCGACCTGCGCGACTGCCCGATCACCGACACCGGCGTGATGGCCGTATGGGCCGAGCTGCGCACGGCGTTCGACCTGCTGCCGCGGGTGCGCGCGCTGCGGGTGTCGGTGCAGCTCGTGCCGGACGGCGCGTCGGTCGTGGTGAGCGGCGGTACCACGTGGGGCTTCAGCGACCGCTTCTTCGCCGCGGTGCCGTCCGTGACCGAGCTGTGGTGGAAGCCGGAGGACGAGCGCCCGCGCCACGTCGCCTCGCGCCGCGGCGCGACCCAGGCGGGCGCGTCGTTCGCGCAGGTGAACGCGCGCGTGGCCGCGCGGCTGCACGAGCACGTGCTCCAGGTGGCGCGCAGCATGGACCCGCGCCGCGTGGTGGACGCGTACGCGGGCACCGGCGCCACCGCCATCCCGCTGGCGGAGGAGGGGCGCATGGTCACCGCCATCGAGTGGGACCACGACGCCGTCGCGCGGCTGCGCGAGCGGCTGCCCGCGCCCTCGTCGGCCATCGCCGGCCGCGTGGAGGAGCATCTCGACCGCGTGCTGCCGGCCGACGTGGTGCTGCTGAACCCACCGCGCACCGGAGTGGACGCCCGGGTCACCGACCTGCTGCAGGGCACGTCGCCGCGGCCGAAGCGCGTGATCTACGTGAGCTGCGATCCCGCGACGCTCGCGCGAGACCTCGCACGCCTGCCCGGGTACCGGATCGAGAGCATCCGCGCGTACGACATGTTTCCCCAGACCGCGCACGTCGAGACGGTGTGCGAGCTCGCCCCGGAGGCGTCATGAAGTACGTCGTGCAGGTGGGTGGCACGGAGGTCGAGGTGGGACTCGACGGCGACCGCGTCACGGTGGACGGCACTTCGATGTCGGCGCGCGTCGCCGACGTGGAGGGCACGCCGGTGCGCATGGTCACCATCGGCGACGCGGTGCACCGGGTAGTCGCCCGGCGCGGTGACTCCCGCGGCCGCTACTCGCTCTGGATCGACGGCTTCCGCTACGAGGTCGAGGCGCTCGACGAACGGACGAAGACCATCCGCGAGCTGAGCGCCGCCGCCGCCGGGCCCTCCGGACCGGCGCCGCTCAAGGCACCGATGCCCGGGATGATCGTGCGCGTCACGGTGCAGGTGGGCGACCAGGTGGTGCCCGGCCAGAGCCTGGTGGTGATGGAGGCGATGAAGATGGAGAACGAGCTGCGCGCGACCGCCGCCGCCACGGTGAAAGCGGTGCTGGCCGTGCCGGGCACCGCCGTGGAGAAGGGCGCACTCCTCCTGGAGATGGAGTGATGCGCGCGATCCTCGCCACGCTGCTGCTGGCCGCATCGCTCACCGCGTCGGCGCAGGCACCGTCCACCGACGTCTACCTGGCGCCGCTCAGCCGCATCGGCGATTCGCTGGTGGTGGGCAGGGCGGTGAACGTCACGCACCGCGACGGCTACGACAACCAGCCCGCGTTCACCCCGGATTCGCGCGCCATCCTCTACACGGCGCGGAGCGATTCGCAGAGCGACATCTGGCGCTACGACCTGCGCACGCGCGCCACCCGCCGGCTCACGAACACGCCCGAGAGCGAGTATTCCGCGCAGGTCATGCCGGGGGGACGCCGCTTCAGCGCCATTCGCGTGGAGCGCGATTCCACCCAGCGGCTGTGGAGCTTCGCGATGGACGGCCGCGGTCCGCGCCTCATCCTCCGCGATCTGAAGCCGGTCGGATACCACCTGTGGCTCGGCGCGGACCGGCTGGCGGCGTACGTCCTCGGCGCCCCGAACACACTGCACCTCGTCAACGCCGACGGCACGCGCGACACCGTCGTCGCCCGCGACGTCGGGCGCGCGCTCCAGCTCATCCCGGGCTCAACGCTGTTCTCCTTTGCGCAGCGCGATTCGGCGAAGCACCTGCGCATCGTCGGCGCGTGGCGTCACGGCGACGACCCGGCCGTGGAGCCCCTGATCATGGCGCCCGACGACAACGAGTACCACGCCTGGACCCCCACAGGGGTGCTGCTCACCGCGTCCCACGGGGTGCTGCTGCGCTGGAACGGCAAGACGGGCCGCATCGGCGCCTGGCTCCCCGTCGCGGACCTGACGGTGAACGGGGTGAAGAACGTGTCGCGCCTGGCCGTGAGCCCCGACGGGCGATGGCTCGCGTTCGTCGCCGAGCCGATGTCGCGGTAGGCCGGTCCTGCCGCTGGCAGCAGCAGTGGCAGGAGATGGTGGCAGTCCTCAATGACCGCGGTGACCCCCGTGGTCGAACGCCCTTGCAACAGCGTGCTACCACCGAGGACACGGAGGACGGGGACCTGGGGGACCTCTGCGTGGCCGGCAACCTGCAACAGGCAGGATCTGGATCGATCCCGCAGTGCCTTCGGGATCTTCCTCCGCTATTCCACCGCTCGGAAACCTTCGTCCCACGATGATGCGACGTATCCTGTTCCTGCTCGCCCTCTGCGCCGCCACGCCGGCGCATGCGCAGACCGCCAACACCGACGTGTACGTCGCGCCGATCACCCGGCTCGGCGATTCCATCATCGTCGGCCGGCCGGTCAACGCGACGCACCGCGACGGCTACGACAACCAGCCCTCGTTCACTGCGGACTCGCGCGCGGTCCTCTACGTCGCGCAGTCCGGCGGGCAGACCGATATCTGGCGGTATGACCTGGCCACGCGGCGCGCGCAGCGGCTCACGAACACTCCCGAGAGCGAGTACACGCCGAAGCCGATCCCCGGCCAGTCGCGCTTCAGCGTGGTCCGCGTGGAGCGGGATTCCACGCAACGACTCTGGAGCTTCGCCGCGAGCGGCGCCGATCCCCGTCTCGTGCTGGGCACCCTGAAGCAGGTCGGCTACTACACCTGGGTCGGCCCCACGACGCTCGCGGCCTACGTCCTCGGCACCCCCAGCACCCTGCACCTGCTCGAAAGCGACGGGTCGTACGACGTCGTCATCTCCAAGGACGTCGGCCGCGCGGTGGAATCGGTGCCCCTCTCGTCCAAGGCACTCTTCAGCTACGTGCAGCGCGGCTACCAGAACCGCCCCGGCATCTTCGTCTTCACCGGCCGGAGCGACACCACCCGCTTCACGCACCAGGTGGTCGGCGTCAACCCGGCCCGCCGCGGCGTCCTCGCGGAGAACACCCGGCGAACGGTCACCGACAGCGTCGTGGTCTCCATGAAGCGCCCGCACGAGCTCATCGGGCTCGCGTCGGACAACGAGTTCCACACCTGGACCCCGGACGGCACCCTGCTCACCACGGCCGGCGCGCGGCTGCTGCGGTGGAGCGGCCAGCTGAACGAGGCGTCGACGTGGATTCCCGTCGCCGATCTCGGCGCGTACGGCGTGAAGAACATCTCGCGCCTCGCCTTCAGCCCCGACGGGCGCTGGCTCGCCTTCGTCGCGGAGCCCGCGACCCGGTGAGCTCGCCGGGTGCGGGCGGTGCGCCCGTCCGCATCCTGACGGTCTCCGGAAGCCTGCGCGCGGCGTCGTCGAACAGCGCCATCCTGCGCACCGCCGCGCTGGTGGCTCCGCCGGGCAGCCGGGTTTCCAGCTACGACGGCATCGGATCGCTGCCCTTCTTTCAACCCCGACCTCGACCGCGCGCTCCACGATCCGCGGCTCCCGGAGGCCGTGCGCGGGCTGCGCGCGGCGGTCGGCGGCGTGGACGGGGTGGTCATCTCCACCCCCGAGTACGCGCACGGCGTGCCCGGCGTCCTCAAGAATGCCCTCGACTGGCTCGTGGGCGGCCCGGAGATGGTGGAGCGCCGAGTGCTGCTGCTCGGCACCTCTCGGCACTCGGTGCACGCCACGGCGTCGCTGGCCGGGACGCTGCGCATGATGTCGGCGCATGTGCTCGAGGCGCCGCCGATCGAGCTGCCGCGCGGCGGCCCGACGCTCCATGAGCGCGCGCTCGCCGCTGATCCGGCCGTGGGGCTGCCCCTGGCCGCCGCGCTCGCGGGCTTCGTGCAGACCCTCCTCGCGGTGCGCGCACGCCGGGCACCCGGCGGCTGACCGACCGGGTTACATTCCGACATGGGACAAATCAACCAGAAGGGATCGCTCTCGGCCAAGCACGAGGCGAAGCGGGGACGGGGCGCCAGCCCCATGGCGACGCTGCCGGAACGCGGGCCGAACGAGAAGGAGCTGCTCGCCGAGGAGATCCGCGCGCACGTGAAGCGCCGTGGCCTCTCGCCCGCCGAAGCGGCGCGCGCCGCCGGGGAGCTCCCCGCGCGCATGATGCTGCTCACCGGGGGAAAGCTCTTCAGCTTCACCGCGCGGCAGCTCACGAAGATCCGGGACCGCCTGGCCGACGGAGGGTGATCCGAACTTGATCACCCTCCCTCGGCGATCGCTGAGGGTCAGCGGCCGCCGAGCTCGATGCCCAGGGAGATCACGGAGCGGATTCCCTTGTCGCCCATGTAGACGCGGTCGGAGACGCGCCACCGCATGGCGCCCTCACCGAACACCAGCGTGGGCTGCACGAACGGGCCCCCCGCGACGGTGATGTCCTCGGTCGTGCAGTTGGAGCACTTGTCGATGCTGCGCTGTCCGGACGTCTTGCTCGCGCCGCCGTAGACGCCCAGGGACGTCGCAGCGAGGCCCGGGATGATGCGCACCGACGCCGTCTTCGCGCCCGCCATCGCCGAGACGTACACCAGCGTCGCGGTGGACGACATGTCTCCGGCGGTCGTGGCCTGCGTGAAGCCGGCGCGGTCCTTCAGGAACTGCAGACCGAAGTCGGCGCCGGCGAAGAGGTACCTGGCGAACGTGACACCGGCGTCGAACTGCATGCCGTACGAGCGGGCGCCAACCATCTGCCCCGCCGCCACCGTGGGGGCGATCGACATGGTGTTGGCGGTGAGGCCGACGATGTACGGCTTGGGGGCCGCCGGCGCGGGGGGCGCCGGCTGGACGGCCGGTTGGACCGCCGTCTGGGCGGACGCGCCGGGGGCGACGACGATGGCGAGGGCGAGCAGAGAGAGCAGCGGACGAACAGCGTACATCGACGCCTCCAGACGTGGGAGTTGGGCGCGGAGCTACGGTCGAGCTCGCTAGCGCGCCCTCGCCTGACGCGGTCGGGAGGCGAGACGTCACGATCGCTCCCGTGGTCCGTCACAAACGTGACGTCACCCCCGCTTCCGCCCCGGGGCGATCGACGCGCGGCCGAAGCGCGCCCGCACGGCGTCCAGCGCCCGCGAGAGGTCGCGATCCCTCGGCGTCTCGAGGGGGACCGCCGACGTCTCGAACAGGCCGAGCTGCCTGGCCGCCGGCGCGGTGAAGTTGGAGAGGCTCACGCCGAGCAGCCGGGCGGGCATCCGCCGAGCCTTTCGCAGCTTGTGCAGCAGCTCGCGGGCGACGGTGTAGAGCGCCTTGTCCGACTCCAGGGCCTCATCCACCGTGCGGCTCGCCTGGCGAGTCGTGAAGTCGGCGTCGCGCACCCGGACGGTGATCGTGCGCGTGGTGAGCCCGTCCCCGCGCAGGTCCGCGCCGGCGCGTCCCACCAGCTCCGTCAGCTCGCCTTCCAGCAGCAGGTCGTCGTTGATGTCCGCCGCGAAGGTCTCATCTCGGCTGATGCTGCGGGCGACGTCGCGCTCGGCCACCTCGCCGTCGTCGATGCCGCGGACCCGCGCGGTGAGCCATTCGGCGTCGCCCGGCCCCACGAGGCGGGAGAGGGCCGCCTGGTCCAGGGCCAGGACGTCGTTCACCGTACGCAGCCCGCGCTCCGCGAGGCGGGCCTGGGTCTTGGGTCCGATGCCGGGAATGTCGGCGAGGGCCAGGAGCTGCATGAAGGCCAGCTCCTGGCCGGGCTCGATCACGTTGACCCCGTCGGCGCCGGTGCCGGGCTTCGGCTTGGCGCGCTCCACGGCGAGCTTGGCCACGAGCTTGGAGGTGCCGCCGCCGAACGACACCGTGAAGCCGGTCTCCGCGAGCACGGCGTCGCGGATCCGGTGGGCAATCTCGCGGAGCGTGGCGCCGCCGTAGAGCGCCTCGGTGCCGCCGAGGTCCAGGTACCACTCGTCGATGCTCGCGGCCTGCACCAGGGGCACGAACCGGTCGAGGACCGCGCGGATCTCCCGGTGCTTCGAGGAGCAGGCCCGCGGCACGGGAACCACCAGGGCGTCGGGGCAGAGGCGGATGGCGCGCGACATGGGCATCGCGGAGCGCACGCCGAACTTCCGCGCCTCGTAGGAGGCCGAGCAGACCACGCCGCGCCCCTCGGCCGACCCGCCCACGATGAGCAGCGTCGCCCTGCCCGCGCCCTCGGGGTCGACCATCCGCGCAACGGCGACGAAGAAGGCGTCGGCGTCGGCCAGGAGGATGCGTCGCGGGGGCGGGAGGGGAGCAGGCACGATCAAAGATATTCAGGGAGAGCTCGGCGTACCGCAACACAGTGAGCCGTCAGCCTGAGCTGACAGCTTCGAGCTTCAGCTACTGCTGGTTTTTGAGGTAGCTGCAGCTGTGAGCTGTCAGCTCGGGCTGGCGGCTCATTGTGTTCAGAAGAGGACGGGGAGCTAAATCCAGCATTCACCAGCAGTTGACCCCGCCCCCCGTACGGCCT
>JAQBPZ010000184.1 GCA_028287225.1 Gemmatimonadota bacterium | reverse complement strand
GCCGGCTCGGGCAAGGCCGCGGGCTCCCGCGGTGGCGCCACGGTGTCGCGTGCGGCGAACTTCGGGTCGTCGATGCGCGCACGCGCGCGGCGCGCGATGAGGCGGACGCGCGCCGCCGGGTGCCGCTCCCCCTCCCCGAGCGCCGCATCCCCCGCGTCGCGCCGGTCCTCGGCGAGCAGGATGCGCCCCACGAGCAGGGAGTCGGTGGCGGTGAGACCGCCGCCGGATGCGGGTGCCGAGCGCACCGTCGCGGTGCAGGCGACGGTGGTGAGCAGCAGCGCCGCCCCGAGAAGCGGGCGGCGCCAGGGCGCGTGAGGAGTCATGGGGCGGATCTTACGCACCGGCCCGGCGGCTGCCAGTGCCGGTCGACCACCCCCGCGCGCCGTCAGGGCGTGGCGCCCTTCAGCCCGCGCTCCACCAGCAGCGGCTCGATGATCGGATCGCGCCCGCGGAACTCGCGGAACAGCTGGTCCGCCGGCACCGTGCTGCCGCGCGACAGCACCACATCCCGGAAGCGCTGGCCGTTCGCCCGCGTCATGCCGCCGTTCTCCACGAACCAGTAGTAGGCGTCGTGGTCGATGAGCTCGCTCCACATGTACGCGTAGTACGCCGCCGAGTAGCCGCCGGACCAGATGTGCGAGAAGTAGGTGGTGCGGTAGCGCGGCGGCACCTCGGGCACGTTCACCTTGAAGCGCTCCAGCGCCTGGCGCTCGAAGGCATCCACGTCCGCCGGGGGCGAGCCCGCGGGCCGCGTGTGCCAGGCGAGGTCCAGCAGCGCCGCGGCGAGGTACTCGGTGGTGGCGAACCCCTGGTTGAAGGTGCCCGACTTCCGGATGCGCTCCACGAGGGCGGCGGGCATCGGCGCGCCGGTCTGATAGTGGCGCGCGTAGTTGGCGAACACCGTCGGCTCCAGCGCCCAGTGCTCGTTGAACTGGCTCGGCATCTCCACGAAGTCGCGCGGCACGCTCGTCCCCGACAGCGTCGGGTACTCCACGTTGCTGAACATCCCCTGCAGCGCGTGCCCGAACTCGTGGAACATCGTGCGCGCGTCGTCGAAGGTGATCAGCGCGGGCTGGCCGGCCACCGGCTTCGGCAGGTTCGCCACGTTGTACACCACCGGGCGCGTGCCCCGCAGGCGGGACTGCCCCACGAAGTTGCTCATCCATGCGCCGCCCTGCTTGTTGTCGCGCTTGAAGTAGTCGGCGTAGAACAGCGCCAGCGGCGTGCCGTCGGCGTCGATCACGTCGAACACGCGGACGTCGGGGTGGTACACCGGCAGGTCGTGCCGCTCGTGGAAGGTGAGCCCGTACAGCTTGTTCGCGGCGAAGAACACACCGTCCTTCAGCACGCGATCCAGCTCGAGGTACGGCTTCACCTGGTTCGCGTCCAGATCGTACTCCGCCTTCCGCACCTGCTCGGCGTAGTACTGCCAGTCCCACGGCGCGAGCTTGAAGCCGCCACCCTGCCGGTCGATGAGCGCCTGCATCTTGGCCGCCTCCTCACGGGCCTTGGCGGTAGCAGGCGGCGCGAGCTGCGCGAGCAGGCCGATGGCCGCCTCCGGCGTGTGGGCCATCTGGTTCTCCAGGGCGGCGGCCGCGAACGTCGGGAGGCCGAGGATCGCGGCGCGCTGCTCGCGCAGCTGCTCCAGCCGCTGGACGATGGCGCGCGTGTCGTTGCTGTCGCCCCGGTCGTTGCGATGGATGGACAGCTCGTACAGCCGACGCCGGACGTCGCGGTTGCGGAGCGACGCCTGCGCCGGCTGCTGCGTGGTGTTCTGGAGGGCGATCACGAACTTGCCCGCGAGGCCGCGGCGTTGCGCCGCCTCCGAGGCGGCGGCGATCTCCGCGTCGCTCAGCCCCTCGAGCTCCGCGCGGGTGTCCACCACGAGCGCGTTGGCGCGCGTGCCCGAGAGCACCTTGTTGGCGAACGAGGTGGAGAGCTGCGAGCTCTCCTGGTTCAGCGCGCGCAGGCGCGCCTTGTCGGCCTCGCCGAGCTGCGCGCCGGCGCGCACGAAGTTCCGGTAGTAGCGCTCCACGAGCGCCTTCCGCTCGCCGGTCAGGCCGAGCGCGTCCCGCCTGTCGTACACGCTCCGGATCCGCGCGAACAGCGCCGGGTCCAGGTTGATGGCATCGTTGTGCGCGGCGAGCCGCGGCGCCATCAGGCTGCGGACGCGCTGGAGGGTGTCGTTGGTGTTCGCCTGGGTGAGCGCGCCGAACACCGCCTGGGTGCGGCTCAGCATCTCCGACGACCGCTCGAGCGCCAGGATCGTGTTGTCGAAGGTCGGCTCGGCGGTCTGCGCCGTGATGGCGGCGACCTCGGCACGCTCCTGCCGCATCCCCTCCTCGAGCGCGGGCTGGAAGTCCGCGTTGGTGATCCGGTCGAACTGCGGAGCCTGGTAGGGCAGCGGGCTGGCGACGGCGAACGGGTTGGCGCGCTGCGCCGCCGGCTGGGCGGCCGGTGCCGTGGCGGGACGCGCCGGAGTCGACGTCGCGGGGGCGCACGCGGCGGCAGCGGCGAGAAGGGCGAGGTGCAGCGGAAAGCGAGTCGTCACGCGGGAGCTCCCGAACAGGAAAGGTCTCGAAAGATAATGGCCGCCGTTCACTCGCAACGGCCGCCTCCCGGGCGTATGTTCGGCGGGCACGCGACACCCTCATCCCGGAGCCTCCATGAACCGCCTCACGACGATCGCCCTCGCCGCGCTCGTGCTGCCCCTGGCCCTCGGCGCCCAGCAGCCCGCCGCACCCACCGCCGATCCGGTGACCGGCTCGTTCAAGGTGTTCAGCTCGCGATACGGCAGCTGGCTCGTTGCGGCGTTCGATTCCATCCCGGCGAGCCGCTACGGCTTCAAGCCGACGCCGGTGCAGCAGAGCGTCGGCTACATCGCGCAGCACCTGGAGAGCGCGAACTACGGACTCTGCTCCCAGTTCGGCGGCGCGCCGCGCCAGATGACGTCGCGCGACTCGCTCGCCGACACGGTCAAGGCGATGTGGCCCAAGGACACCCTGGTGTCGCGCCTTCGCGCCTCGGTGGCGTACTGCGACGCCGCCCTGGGCACCGTGAGCGATGCGAGGCTCGCCGATCCGATCGTCTCGGGCCCGGCCGGCGCGCAGCGCTCCACCCCACGCGCGCGCTTCATGCTCGGCTACGTCGCCGACCTGGTGGACCACTACAGCCAGATCGCGGTCTACATGCGGCTCAACGGCATGGTGCCCCCGTCGTCCCTGCCCCGCCCTCGCCCCTGATCCGGATTGCTCACGCGTGACGTCGGGTTCGCACGAGTCTACCGAATGAAGCGAGAACGGCCGAGTCATCCTCACGATGACTCGGCCGTTCTCGTTCACACTCGGCGCATTCGTTCCGACATTTCCGCCACCGCGGTGCGCGCAGGACGTTACCGCCTCGCGTCGATCGCGCGCTGCACCGCGCTCGCGAACCGCGCGGCGTCGGCGGGACTGAAGTCGGTCATGGGGTGGTGCCCGTTGTAGCTGGTATCCTCGAACACGTGCTTGCCCGCCCGGTCCTCGAGCACGAGCCGCGAGCCCTCGGCCCGGGCGCTGCTGAGCGCCGAGATCCGGTAGGCGATCCCGTGATCCATGAGGACGGAGATGCTGGCGCGAGCCATCCGCGCGAAGAGCGCCGCGCCCGAGCCGCGCGTCGCCGTGTCGCCGTCGAACAGGCGCGCCATGCCGGTGTCGGTGAGCTGCATGATGACCACCGTGTCGCGCAGGACGAGCGCGACGCGCTGGTCGCGCGTGCTGATCGCCGGCTCGGCCGACGCGGGCGCGCGACGCGGCACCACGAACGACGCGGAGTCGGACGAGCCCGCATCCACGCTCACCCTTGACTGCGCGGACGCCGGCAGCGCGGCGAGGACGATGAGGGCCGAGGTGGTGAACACACCGAGGCGGAGCGAGCGAGCGGAATGGCGCATGAGGGTTCCGGTACGAGGCGTGGTGGCAGGCAGGGGTCGCGACGCATCGCTCGCGCCCTCCCCTCTACCCTGTGTACGAGGGCGGGCTCCGGACTGTTTCGCCCTTCCAATCATCGCCGCTCGAACAATCTTGGGGATGCCATCGTCGACCGAAGGTCCGCACCGCGTCCGAACCTTACGCCACTGGCAGCCGTTTCACGGCCGCCAGCGGTCCGCCGGATTCCAGTGCTCATACACCGTGCGGGACGCCGCGCGGATGAGGCGGTGGCCTTCGTTGCCGGCGGCGTACGACGTGTCCGCCTGGTTCTTCGTGATCACGGTGAGGACGTAGTCGCCCGCCGGCGCGTTGACGAGCACCGCCTCGGAGCGCGAGCGATCCACGAATCCCTGCTTCGACGCCACCGTCACGGTCGGGGGAATCTGCGACACGGCGTTCTCGCCCCAGTACGTCTTCGTGAGGGCGCGGTACATCGCCTCCGACGCGCGCGGGCTGACGGCGCGGCCTTCGCGAATCATCACGAGCGCCGAGGCCATCTCGCGTGGCGTGGTCTGGCCCCAGCCGTGGATGGCGCGCGCCGCCTCGCGGCCCGGGGTGCGCGAGTTGACGCGCGTCTCCACGAACCCGTGCGCCGCCAGCCATTCGTTCACCGCGGCGCCGCCGCCGACGAGCGCCTGGATCCAGAGGCTGGCCACGTTGTCGCTCACCGTCAGCATCAGGAACGCGAGCTCGGAGAGCGGCAGCGAATCGCCGGTCGCCATGTAGCCCACCACGTCCGTGGGCTCCACGTACTTGTACTCCAGCGAGGCCGGCCGCACCTGCATCGACGCCAGGTCGAGCTTTCCGCGCTCCACCTGGTCGTAGAGCGTGAGCAGGATCGGCACCTTGATCATGCTCGCGGTGGGGAACACCGAGTCCGCGTCGATGGCGACCGTCGCGCCGGTGCGGAGCTGCCGCGCGTAGATGCCGACCGATCCGTGAAAGCCACGCGTGAGCGCGGCGAGCTTCCGCGTGAGCGCGGCGTCGGCGTGCTCCTTCCGCGCTGCCGCGGCGGGTGACCGCTGCGCGCCGGCGGGCGGCACCGCGAGGAGCAGGGCGAAGGCGAGGGCGAACGTTCGAGGCATGACGGTGGGGAGAGGTGGTAACGTGGTGCCCGAAGCCGCTCAGGGCGTGGCGGGAGGATGCAGCCCGCGATGCGTCTGCAGCACCTGCACGAGCGCGTCGTCGGTGGAGTCCAGCACGAGTGCGATGCCGACGTCGCGGCGGCCGAGCGTCACGAGCGAGTCCCGCCGCTCGTCCGCGGGACCCTGCCAGCCGAGGTAGTCGTAGGACGCCGCACGATACGCGAGCGCGGGCACCATCGCGGGCCGGCTCGCCAGCGCCGCGGTGTAGTCGTCGATGGCGAGCCGGTACTCCTTCGCGGCGTAGTAGGCGGCAGCGCGGTCAAGGCGGAACTGCCAGTGGTCGCCGTAGCGCATCGCCTCGGTGTACATCCTGATGGCCCCGGCCAGGTCCTTCCGCTCGAGCAGCGCCTCGGCCTCATCGTAGGACAGGAAGCCGCGCAGCAGGCGGAGGCGCGGATTGATCGACGCGGCGCGGTCGGCGTCGTCGATGAGCTGCTCCATCTGGCTCGCGGAGCCGCCCCAGCGGGGACGCATCGCGTGCACGGCGCGGACGCGCAGCACGAGCGAGCCCGGCACCTCCGCGAGCCCCTCGCTCAGCAGCGCGCTCGCATGATCGTGCTCGCCGTACCACATGGCGATGCCGAGCGACTCGAAGTAGACGAGCAGGTTGCTGCGGTCGAACTTGAAGGCGGAGGCGAGGTCCTCCCGGGCGAGGTCGCTCCAGTGCCGCATCCCGGCGAACCGCTCCGCCGACGTCCGCGTGGCGTTCGGGCCTCCGCGGGTGGCGCTCGCCCGGGCGATGCGGTAGGTGGCGCGCGCGAGGTGCGCGACGCTCGACGTGGTGTCGCGGGCGACCCACGCGTCCAGGTGCGGCGCCAGCGCGGGGTCGCCGACGTCGAACACGTCGAGCTTGGCACGGTACCGGCCCTCGTAGCCCGGATCCCGGCGCGCGCTGTCCACGCTCCACGCGAGCCGCCGCTCGAGCGCCGCGAAGGCGTCGGCCAGCACCATCGCATGGATGGCCAGCACGTCGCCGGTAGTGATCGACGGCTCGGGCGCGGGCGCGGCGGAAACGGCCGGCGCCTCCGGCGCGCGGGCGGGCCGGTCGGCGCACGCGACCGCCAACGTCACCGTCCCGGCGGTGGCACACACGAGCGAGGCGAGCGTGACGAGGCGCATCGAGGATCGCTGGGCGGGAGGAAGCCCGAGTGGGAGTCACTACCGCGCAGAGCATAACGCGCCGGGATGTGCAGGGCAACGTGATCCTCGCCAGTTGCCGATGCCCTTCTACTCAGAGAGGATGCGAGCCCTCGCAAGCAGTCCTCCGCGTCCTCCGCGTCCTCCGTGGTCAAATGCTCTTCAACAGCGTTTAACCACGGAGGACGCGGAGGGCGCGGAGGACTGCGAAGGCGGAGTAGAGAGAGGCGCTTGCACAGAAAGGGGCCTCAAACAGGCTCCCGCCGACCCGTGCAGAAGCGCCTATGCGCAGGTCCGCGCCCAGGGGATCACCTTCAGGCGCTCCATCGGGATGTCCTCCCCCGTCCGCTCGCACACACCGAAGGTCTCCGGCGACCTGTACAGCCGCTCCAGCGCGGCGTCGATCTCGGCGAGCTCGCCCGTGATGCGCCCCGCGTTCGAGGCGTCGAGCTCCGCGTCCATCGTGTCCGTGCCCAGGTCGGCCATGTGCGTGGGCGCCCGGGACAGCCCGCCGCTGCGGTCCGGGTCCGATGCATCCACCATGTCCTTCGACTCGCGGCCGAGCAGCTTGACCGCCGATGCGCGCTCCTCGTGCAGCCGACGTTCGATCTCTGCCCGCTGCGATGCAGTGAGTGCCATGTCAGGTGCTCCGGTAGGTTGTGTGAATCGAGGCCGGCGTGGCCGTCAGCGCGCCGCGCGACGTGCGGCCGTCGTCGCCGCGTCGAGGCGCACGAGGTAGTCCTCCACCGACTCGCCATCCTCGCGCCGCGGCAGCACGAACGCGCTGTTGTCCGGCGCGATCGGCGACTCGTCCGCGATCGGGGCATCCACCATCAGGTCGCCCCCGCTCCGGATCACCGCCGCCTCGAACCGCTCCACTGCCTCGGTGATCTGCGCGAGCTCCTCGCCGCTCTCGCGGCCGGTCAGTCGCACGCCGCTGCGACGCAGCCGCGACGCCAGCTCATCGGCAACGCGCCGCCGTTCGGCGTCGCCCTCCTGCTCCACCGCGGGCGTCATCGAGCTCCCGTGCCGAGGAGTGTGGTCGTTGTCTGGCGGTGGTCGCTCATGGCGGTGCCCTCTGGTGCGGGAGTGAATGCCGTCTCGCGGGAGTGGTTAGCCAGATGCGTGCCGCGTGCATTCCGCCGCTGCGCCGGCGCTAGTCCAGGTCCTCGCGGCGCACGCCGTGGAACCCGAGGATGAAGTCCGCGCCGAACGCCAGCGAGGGCGTCAGGAACCCGGTGTCGACGCCGCCGCCCAGGACGCGGCGCGCGGCGGCCACCGCGGTGCGCGCCGTCAGCGTGTACGCCTCCGGCCCACGCAGGCGCGCCGAGGCGGACCGGCCCGAGTCGTCGCGTACCTCGCCCCAGAGCCGGCACTC
>JAQBPZ010000181.1 GCA_028287225.1 Gemmatimonadota bacterium | reverse complement strand
AGCGCCTGTCCCGACAGGCCCTCGGGCAGTGCGCCGCGCACCACGACGCGCACCCCCCCCTGCCGGCCGAGCTCGGCCAGGCCGGCCGCCAGCGGCTGCGCGGCGACGGAGAATCGGCGGCTCGTGTCTCGTTCCACAGCGAGTCCCTGGCGCTCGGTCTGGGCGGCGAGGGCGGCCGGGACCATGCTCAGGCAGGTGCCGGCGAACAGGAGGATGACGGTGTGGAAGGAGCGCATGGGAGACGTGGGAGGCATATCCGACTAATCTTGTCGGGATTGCCGCGAACGCTAAACGGGCGGTTCCGCCGCGTCAACCGGACAGCTCGGCGCCGCCTCCGCTCCGCGGCTCGTGGCCCCGAGCGCGTCGCGCCACGCCGTAGCCTGCGACACCGGCCGCCATCACCGCGATAGTCCCGCCGATTGCCGGCGCGCCGTACTCGCCGTCCCGGGCGCTGAAGGCGATCACCAGGCCGAGCACCGTCAGCGGCATGGCGGCGAGCAGCGCGACGCCAGCGCGGCCCGCGGGGATGCGGAAGCTGCCGCGCAGCGCCGGCTCGCGGCCGCGAAGGCGGACGAGCGCCGCCAGCTCGAGCGAGAGGGCCAGCGAATAGAGGAGCACGTCCGCCACCACGAGTCCCGCGAACGGGAGCAGCAGCATCACGGAGTAGCAGGCGGCGGCGAACAGCACCGCGACGCGTGGCGTGCCGCGCTCGTCGGTCCGCCCGAGGGCGCGGGGCAGCAGGCCGTCCACCGCCATCACGAAGGGGATGCGCGAGTAGCTGAGCAGCAGCGCGTTGAAGAGGGCAACGGCGCTCACCATCCCCGCGAGGGCGATCCACGCCGCGAGCACCGGTCCTGCGGTGGCGCCGCCGAGCTCGCGCGCGATGGCGGGCCACCCTCCCGGCGACCAGCGCCGCCAGTCGGTGGCGGCGAGGGCCGCGAGCAGGGGCACCAGGTAGCTCGCCACCACCAGCGGTAGCGCCATTGCCAGCGCGCGCGGATAGCCGCGCCCGGCGTCGTGCACCTCGCCCTGTACGGTGGAGGCATTGTCCCACCCGATGTAGTTCCAGAGCGCGATGGACAGCCCCACGCCGAGTCCACGTGCTCCGCCAGCGCCGGGCGCGGCGAAGGGACGCCACGGCGCGTGCGACGCCTGGGCGGCGGCGAGCAGCGACAGCGCGGCGAACCCGGCAAGGATGAAGATGCCGAACGCGACCGAGCTGCGCCCCACGCGGCCGGCGCCGCGCAGGTTGAGGAGCGTTGCGCCCCAGATCACCGCCAGCCCCACGCCCCACGCGGCGGACCGCCCGAGCGACGGCAGGAACCAGCCGAGGTAGGTGACGAAGAGCTTGGGGTACAGCGCCATGTCGACCAGCGAGTACATCCACGTGAGCCATCCGTTCTGGAACGCCCAGAACGGCCCGAAGGCGCGATGCACCCAGCGGTAGTAGCCGCCCTCCTCCGGCAGCATGCTCGCCAGCTCCCCCACGATCAGGATCTCGGGGAGCGAGTAGCACAGCGGCACGAGCGCCAGCATCAGCAGCGCGAGCCCCGGCCCCACGTCGTGCACCAGCGCCTCGGTGGTGAACGCCCCGCCGGAGGTGGTGAAGAAGAGGATGAAGACGAGCGAGAGCGTGCCGATGCTGCGCTTGAGCATGGTGCTTGAATTGGCGCCGGTGCGGGTTCAGGAGAATGACGGGCGGGGCTGAACGGCGTGAGCGGTTCGCAGTGAGCGGTTGGCGGTAGAAGCGTCCCGAGGTCTGACCGCTCACCGCCAACCGCAAACCGCAAACGCCCTTTAGCTTTTTCCTGATGTCCCATCCGCTCGTTCCCGCCACCCTGCCCCGCGGCCGCAACGCCCTTGCCGAGGACGAGCGCCCGCAGACCTGGCGAGAACGCCTGGCCGCGCTTCGATACCTCCCCAAGCTCCTCCGGCTCGTCTGGGAGACGCATCACGGCCTCACCGCCACGATGATCGCGCTCCGGCTCGCCCGGGCCTTCGTGCCCATCGCCTCCCTCTGGGCGGCCAAGCTGATCATCGACCAGGTGGTGCTGCTCACGCGCACGCCCGGGGCACCCCATGCCGGGCTCTGGCACGCGATGTTCCTGGAGCTCGTCATCGTCGTCCTCGGCGAGATCCTCGCGCGCGCCTCGTCGCTCGTTGAGTCGCTGCTGGGGGACCTCTTCTCCAACCACATCAGCGTGCGGCTGATGCGGCACGCCGCAACGCTGGACCTCGCGCAATTCGAGGACCCGCAGTTCTACGATCACCTCGAGCGCGCGCGACGCCAGACCACCGGCCGCATCGGCCTGATCGCCATGCTTCTGACCATGGGGCAGGACACGATCACCCTCGTGTCGCTGGCGACGGCGCTCGTGGTCCACAACCCGTGGCTGCTGCTCCTCCTCGTCGCGGCCATCGTGCCCAGCTTCCTGGGCGAGACGCATTTCGCGTCGCTCAGCTACTCCCTGCTCTTTCGCTGGACGCCGGAGCGCCGCGAGCTGGACTACCTGCGATTCGTGGGCGCGAGCGACAAGACGGCGAAGGAGGTCCAGATGTTCGGCCTGGCCGGCTGGCTGAGTGATCGCTATGCCGCCCTGGCCCAGCGCTACTACGACGAGAACCGCACCCTCAGCGTGCGCAAGGGCATCGTCAGCGCCCTGCTCTCCATCCTTGGCACGCTCGGCTACTACGCCGCATACGCCACCATCCTGCTCAACGCGGTGGCCGGCGCCATCACCCTGGGCACGCTCACCTTTCTCGCCGCGGCGTTCGGCCGCAGCCGCGACCTGATCCAGCGCCTGCTGCTCTCGGCGAGCGACATCTACGAGCAGAGCCTCTACCTGCGCGACCTGTTCGTGTTCTTCGAGATGCAGCCGACCATTCACTCGACGCCGGGCTCGCCACAGGTTCCGACGGTGCTGCGGTCGGGCTTCGTGTTCGAGGACGTCGGCTTCCAGTATCCGGGCAGCGAGCGCTGGGCCATTCGTCACGTCAACCTCTCCATCGCGCCGGGCGAGCGCATCGCGCTCGTGGGGGAGAACGGGGCGGGCAAGACGACGATCACCAAGCTCCTCGCACGCCTCTACGACCCCTCGGAGGGCCGCATCCTCCTGGACGGCCGCGACCTCAGGGAGTACGACCTGGCCTCCGTGCGGCAGGCCATCGGCGTGATCTTCCAGGACTTCGTGCGCTACGACATGCGGTTCGACGAGAACGTCGGCGTCGGCCAGATTCACGAAGTGTCGGACTACCTCGCCGAGGCGGGGCCGCGGGCGACGTCGCGGTCACGCCACCAGCCGGCCTGGTGGCCGCGGCCGACCGCTCGCTCGCCGCCTCCCTCCTGCCGCGCTGGGCCACGGGGTACCGCCAGATGCTCGGCCGGCGGTTCGACGACGGTGTGGACCTGTCGGGGGGCGAGTGGCAGAAGATCGCGCTCGCGCGTGCCTACATGCGCTCCGCGC
>JAQBPZ010000176.1 GCA_028287225.1 Gemmatimonadota bacterium | reverse complement strand
TTCGCGGCGATGGTCTGACGTCGGTTTCCTGCGCCCATCGTGCAGCCGCTCGGGATGCATCCAGACGGGCCGGTTCGGAGCGGATGCAGCGAGTTGAAACGAGAACTGCCGGATACTTTCCAGGCGCGAGCATGGTGACGTCGCACCCGGGTTGATCCGGCAGTTTTCGGTGCATTCGGTGCATCCGGTCCGAACCGACGCCTCGCGTGGCCTCCCGAGCGGCCGTGGATCACTCCGCACGCAGTCTCGTGGCGTCTTCCCCGGTGAACGCTCCTGCCGGTCCGGAATCGACGGAGCCCGTTGTCGGTGCCTCCGAAAGTTGACCCACCCCTCCGCGCGCCCTAGATTCGACCAACGCCCCGGCCTCTCCGGGGCGTTTTTGCGTCCACACCCAGGGAAGCCATGTTCGGTCCGGATTCGCGCGTCATCGTCGTCGTGGGGGCCCAGTGGGGCGACGAGGGCAAGGGAAAGCTCGTCGACGTGCTCGCGGAGCGGGCCGACTGGGTGGTGCGCTACCAGGGCGGGGCGAATGCCGGGCACACCGTGGATCTCGGCGACCGCAGCTTCGTGCTGCACCAGATCCCGAGCGGCATCCTGCACCCCGGCGTGCGGTGCGCCATCGGCAACGGCGTGGTGCTGGATCCGGACACCCTGTTCGACGAGATCGACGGCCTGGTCAAGGCGAACGTGGACGTGGAGGGCCGGCTCTACGTGAGCGAGCGGGCCCACATGGTGCTGCCGTACCACAAGCTCGTGGACGGCGCGAGCGCCTCCAGCAAGGCCATCGGCACCACGGGGCGGGGGATCGGCCCCGCGTACGAGGACAAGGTGGCGCGGCGCGGCGTGCGGGTGCTGGACCTGCGGCATCCGGAGCGCCTGCGCACGGTGGTCGAGGCCGGGGCGGAGAATGCACGCGCGCGCCTCGCCCGCTCGGGCTCGTCGCAGTTGGTGGACGTGGACGCGGTGCTCGAGAAGCTGCAGCAGCTCGGCGAGCGCCTCCTCCCGCTCGCGGACGACATCAGCCTCACCGTGCACCGCGCGGTGCAGTCGGGCGCGGCGGTGCTCCTGGAGGGCGCGCAGGGCTCGCTGCTGGACGTGGACCACGGCACCTACCCGTTCGTGACGTCGAGCAACACGACCGCGGGCGGCGCGGCGATCGGCGTGGGCATCGGCCCCACCGCGATCGACCGCGTGCTGGGCGTGGTGAAGGCGTACACGACGCGCGTGGGCAACGGCCCGCTCCCGACCGAGCTCCAGGAGCCGCTGCAGTCGCAGATGCGCGCCCTCGGCAACGAGTTCGGCGCCACGACGGGCCGCGCGCGCCGCTGCGGCTGGTTCGATGCGCTCGTGGTGCGCTACGCGACGCGCGTGAACGGCCTCAGCGACCTCGCGGTCACCAAGCTCGACGTGCTGGACACCCTCCCGACCCTCGGCCTCTGCGTGGGCTACGAGATCGACGGCGAGCTGCACGACGAGTTCCCGAGCGACGTGGCCTCGCTGGAGAAGGTGGTGCCGCGCTACGAGTGGCTCGATGGCTGGCGCACCTCGACCGCCGAGGCACGGACCCTGGCACAGCTGCCGCGTGAGGCGCGCGTCTATCTGGACCGCATCGAGGCCTTGGTGGAGGCGCCGATCACGTACGTGTCGGTGGGGACGCGGCGGGATCAGATCATAGGGCTCTGATCAGGGATTAGGGATTAGGGATTAGGAACACCCTTTACCTCCGGATGTCGTCGCGGCGGGTGTGGGGCAGCGCCGTCAGGAGCAGCTTCTTGACGCGTACAAGTTCCTCCACGCGTCGGGAGACGAGATCGTCGGGAAGGATCTCGCGGGCAGCTTCATACCACACCACGCATTCCCGCGTCGAGCCGAGCGCGTACTCGTAGAAGCGCGCGCGGTCCGCGCCCGTGCCTCTGCTGTACCCCTCGGCGATGTTTGCCGGGATCGAGCCGGCCGCCCGCCACATCTGGCTCATCAGTGGGCGACCCAATGGCAGGGCGTGAAGGATGCGTGCATCGTCGCGCGCCTGGGGAATGAGGTAGCGCGACAGCCGATACGCCTCCATGCGCCACAGCGCATCAGAGCGCTCGCTGGCAGGAACGCTCGCCTCCCACTCCTGATAGGTTGGTTGAGTCATGGAAGCAGGTTAGGAAGCGCGCCGGCTCCCTCCGACACCGTTCCATTGCATCGTGAACCAGAAGTTCCTAATCCCTAATCCCTGATCCCGTTTTGTCCGCCCCCCTCGACCTCCTGATCATCGGCGCCGGCCCCTGCGGCCTCGCGGCGGCCATCTCTGCCCAGAAGGCGGGGCTCGGCGCCCGCATCCTCGACGCCGGCGCCGTCGTCAGCACGATCACGCAGTATCCCTACTACGTCAGCTTCTTCTCCACCGCCGAGAAGCTGTCGCTCGGGGGGGTGCCCTTCGTGGTCGCCACCGACAAGCCGAGTCGCCGCGACGGGCTCGCGTACTACCGGGCCATCGTGCGGCACTTCGGGCTGGACGTGCGGCAGTACGAGCGGGTGACGCGGATCGAGCCGGACGGGGCCGCGTTCGTGGTGCACAGCGAGACCCTCGAGGGCGAGCGGCGCGCGACGAGCGCGCGCGCGGTGTGCGTCGCCACCGGCTACTTCGGCTCGCCGAACCATCTCGGCGTGCCGGGCGAGGAGCTGCCGCACGTGACGCACGTGTACCACGAGGGGCATCCCGCCTTCCAGCAGGACGTGGTCGTCGTGGGCGGCGGGAACTCGGCGGCCGAGGCGGCGCTCGACCTGTGGCGGGCGGGAGCGCGCGTGACGCTCGTGCACTTCGGGCCCACCTTCGACAAGCGCATCAAGCCCTGGGTGCTGCCCGATCTGCAGAACCGCATGAACGAGGGCGCGATCGGCGCGCGGTGGAACAGCCGGGTCACCGCCATCGAGCCGGGCGTGGTCGCGCTTGCCGGTCCGTCGGGTGACGATCGGCTTCCGGCCCGGTTCGTCTACGTGATGACCGGCTTCGCGCCGAACATGGAGCTCCTGCGCGAGGTGGGGGTGCCGGTAAACGAGGAGACGGGGATCCCGGCGCACGATCCCGACACTCTGGAGACGACGGTGCCCGGCCTGTTCATCGCCGGCGTGGTGGTGGCAGGCTATGACGCGAACAAGGTCTTCATCGAGAACGGACGTTTTCACGGGGACAAGATCGTGGCCCGGCTGCTGGGGCGGCCCGTCCCGCCGGCGCCGCGTTTGAGCGCGGAGCTCGATACCTGAGTTAATTTGCGGGTTCGGAGCGTCGCGTAGGAGAGGCGGCGCGCGGCACCGCACCCAGCGGCGCCGACA
>JAQBPZ010000164.1 GCA_028287225.1 Gemmatimonadota bacterium | reverse complement strand
GCTCGCTTGGCGGGCGGGTCGCGTGGAACGCGACCCTTGGCGGGCGGCTGTCCCGGGCGGCTGTCCCGGGCGCCTGCGGCGCCGACGGGACTATGCCTTGACGGGCGGGCGGCTACGCCACCCTTGCCGGCACGGCTCGAGGGTTTCCGCCAAGCGAGCATCGCGAGCGCCCGGGCCCCATTGTTGCCCGTTGCTCGCTCATGACATCGAATGTTGTTCATGACGTCGCCATCGTCGGTGGCGGACCCGCCGGCCTCTCGGCGAGCATCTGGCTCGCGCGCTACCTGCACGACGTCGTGCTCATCGACTCCGGCGACCCGCGCAACTGGGAGACGCGCGGCATCAACGGGTTCCTCGGCCACCCCGGCATCCGCCCCGCGGAGCTGCGCGGGATGGGGCGCGACGAGGCGCGGGAGACCGGCGCCACCCTGATCGACGCGCACGTGGAGCGCGTGGTGAAGCATGGCGACGACGACTTCGCCCTGGAGCTGCTCGACGGCACGCCCCTGCGCGCCCGCCGCCTGCTGCTCGCCATCGGCCTGCGCGACGTGTGGCCGCGCGTGCCCGGCCTGCGGGAGGTCTATGGCGCCAGCGCGCACGTCTGCCCCGACTGCGACGGGCACGAGACCCAGGGCAAGAAGGTCGTCGTCATCGGCAAGGGACGAAAGGCGGTGGGCATGGCCCTCAACCTCACGACCTGGACGACCGACATCATCATCTGCACGAACGGCGAGCCCGCCGGACTCGACCTCCCCGAGTACTGCGACAAGCTCGACGCGCTCAACATCCCGGTGCTGGAATCGCGCATCAGCTGCATCACCTCGCGCGGGGACGAGGTGCAGGCGCTGGAGCTGGAGAACGGCATGGAGCTCGACGCCGACAAGATCTTCTTCGCCATCGGCCAGTACCCGCACGACGACCTGGGGGCGCAGCTCGACTGCGAGCGCGACGCCGGCGGACACATCATCGTGGACGACGCGTATCACACGTCGGTGATGAACTGCTTCGCCGCCGGCGACATCGTCCCGGGCCCACAGCTGGCCATCGCCGCGGCCGGCGACGGCGCCATCGCCGCCCTCGCCATCCACAAGTCCCTCGTCCCCGAAGGCCGCAAGCTCGCGAAGCTCGACGGCGACGAATGGCGTGGCCGACGGAAGCAGGACGCGTAAGCGGGATTAGGGATTATGGATTAGGAACTGCCCGGATGCCACGCGGACCGGTGTGACCCCGCACGAGCGCAGCGAGTGTCGGGGCGTCCCGTGCGTGTGGCCGGCCCCAGGCACGGGAGAGCAGATCCCGACACTCGGTCGCGGGGCTCCCTCCTGCGGGATGACAGCCGCCCGGGACGCCAGGGCGCGACTCCGGTCTGAGCGGCATCCCGGGCAGTTCCTGACCCCTGATCCCTGATCCCTGATCCCCGTTACCACCGCAGCACCCCGCTCCGCGCCTTCCGCTCGCGCACGAATTCGATGGCCAGCGCGTGCGCGCCGTTGCCCCAGGCCGTCGCGATGAGGTCGCGCAGCTCCGGGAGCGAGCGCACCGGCTGTCCGCCCGCCTTCACGATGACGTCGGCGTCGCGCAACCCGGATTCGGCCGCGAGCGAGCCGGAGGGCGCGCGCATCACGAGCACCCCCGACGACACGCCGGTGAGCCGCGCCCAGTCCTGGGTGAGGGTCCCCATCTGCGCACCCGCCAGCCCGGCCACCGCACCGGGCATCATCGTCGTGGGCGCCACGCTCGTCGCGACCGGCCGGCGCACCGCCGAGGGGGCCGCGGGCGTGCTCCGGGGGGCGGGGGACTGCGGGAAGCGCGGTGCCGACGCGATGGCGTTCGGGAAGCGCGTGATGCTCATCGTGCCATTCATGTCGTCGCGGCGGATCAGGATGCGCGACGGCGCGTCGGCGATCGTCACCGGCACGTCGCGCACGCGGCCGTCCCGCCCCACGCGCACGAGCACGCGCGCGTTCGGCACCAGCAGCCGCGTCACGGAGATGTCGAAGTCGCGCACGTCGCGTCCGTTGTAGGCGAACAGCGTGTCGCCCGGTACGAGCCCCGCCCGCTCCGCCGGGGAGCTCGGCTCCACCGACACGATCTCCGGATGCGTCACGTAGCGGAGGAACAGCTCGCCGTCCCGCACCCACGGCTCCGGCGCCGCGCCCGAGACCACGATCCCGAGCCAGCCGCGCGGCGCCATCCCGCCGTTGGCGCCACGCTGCGCCAGCGCGCGCGACATCGCCTCGCGTGCCCGCGCGTCGGCCATGGGCGCGACCTGCATGCGGACCGACGTGCCCACGCGAACCATGCGCTGGTCCAGCGTGCCCAGGGCGCGCTCGAGCTCATCCACCGTGCGGTCCAGCTCCTCTCCCACCCGCTGCCGCTCCGTCACGCTGATGCCGTCGTCGTCACCGAAGACCCGGGCGAGGGAGTCGACGCGCAGCTTGAGGCGGTGCACCATGCGCTCCGCGGAGTCGCCGTCGGCGCGCGGCGCGCGGCGCAGGGTGGTGACTTCCGTGCGCTGCTGGGCAGCCAGCGGTGCCAGGGATGCCGACAGGCCGAGCGCGAGCGTCGCCCGCATGAGGGCGTGCGCTGGAGAGCGGAGGGTCGGGTGAAGGTTGGTGCGAGCCATCATCGTCGAGGGCACTGAGATGAAGAAGCGGAGCCTAGAAGCTGTTGAGGCGGAGGCTGGCCGGCAGCGCGGTGTTGAGCTGCCGCAGCGTGGCCTCGCGCTGGCCGATCGTCGTGAGGTAGTAGTTGTTGATCACCGGGTCGTGCGGTGCCTCGCGAAGCGCCTCGCGCGTCGTCGAGATCACCTGGTCGAGTGCGGCGAGCCGCGAGCGGTACGCCACCGGGCTCCCCACGCCCATCGTGCTGTCGTGCTGCGCGAGGAACGCCGCCGCCTGCTCGTACAGCATCTCGGAGCGCTGCTGCGCGGCGCGTGCCTCGTCGATGGACGCGAAGCTGCCGGAGTCGCTCACGAGCCGGCTGGCCGCGGCCATGGCGGCGGTGCGGCCCGTGGCGGCCAGCGAGCGTTCGGGAAACATCTCCGCGCCCGCGCTCATGCGGCCGAGCACCGCACCACCGGCGCAGAGCAGGAGGCCGGCGGCCACCTGCATCGGCCAGCGGGTCGTGCGTGGCGCGGCGCGCGGCGTCGTTCGGCGCGCCGCCAGGTCGAACGGCGGTGCCGGCGCATCATCGAGCGCCAGCTCCGCCGCGATGCGCTCCCAGCGCGTCAGCGGGAGCGCCAGCGCATCGTGCTCGTCGTGCGACAGCCGCACGAGTGCGACGTACGCCTCGCGCTCGCGGGCGCACGCGTCGCACTCGGCGAGATGCGCGCATTCCGCGGAGGTCGGTGCGTCGTCGCCGAGCTCGGCGAGTCGGTCAGCAGAGAGGTGCGGCATGTTCGGCAGTCGGGGCACTGGTCACTGAATTGGTCACTGGTGTCGGGCGGCCCGGCGCGCGCGCCGGCGCGTCGACCAGGTGGGCGAGCAGTCGGCGAAGCTTCGCGCGGGCCTTGAAGAGCTGTGACTTGGATCCTCCCGAGGTGATGCCCAGCTCCGCGGCGATCTCCTCGTGCGTGTAGCCTTCCACGTCGTGCAGGAGGAACACGGTCCGTGCTCCCGGTGAAAGCTTGGCTGCCGCCTCCTCGATGGACGCCGCCAGGAACGAGCGCTCCACGTCCGGCTCCACCGAGGCCGTGTCGTCCTCCACCTCCACCTCGATCGCCGCGAGGCGCCGGGTGCGCCGCAGGGCGTTCAGGGTGCGGTTCACGGCGATCCGGTGCGCCCAGGTCCCGAACTGCGCATCGCCGCGAAAGCTCGGCAGCGCACGAAAGATCTGGATCCAGACCTCCTGGGCGATGTCCGCCGCGAGATCCGCGTCCTGCCCCACCAGCCGGCGCACGACCACGTCGATATGAGGCGCATGCCGAGCCCAGAGGCTCCGCATCGCCGCCTGATCGCCGCTGAGGGCGCGCTGAACGGTGAGCTGATCGTTTTCCATGACGTCCAGCAATTTGGTCACGGTCGGAACGGAAAGGGTTGCCCCGGGTCGGGCCCGGGTCTCTCCGTACGGGTCGGGAGGCTCCAGGGTTCTGACGGGACCGGGGTCGTTCGCCGCGGTGCGCTTTTTTCGTGAGCACGAGATGGCCGCGGCGTGTGTAGAGCGCCGGCCCCGCTGGTCCCGCTGGTCCCACCTGACGTGGTACGCAAGCGGACCCATCCTATCACGTTACGCGGCAAGATCTTGCTCGTCGTGCGCACAGATGGCATCATGGCCAGCGCCGGTGTGGCTCCCCATTGGGAAACACGCCGACGTACCCCGTTGCACCAGGATCGAACCAGGCGTTGCGGGTCCCGCTGCGCACCGGTTCGCCAACTAAAGTGTATAGATGAGCTCGCACGGATCCTGCCCTAGACCGGGGGGAGCCTACTCCGTGCCGTCAGCTTGGATTCGAGGAGCCTTCCGTTGCTGAGCCTGCTGTTCGCCGCCACCACCGCGCTGCATCCCGTTCCTCGCGTCCCCGCCCATGGCGAGGGGCTTCCGGCCAAGGCACCCAGCGCCGTGGGCATGTCCGCCGCGCGCCTGGCGACGATCGACCGCGTGATCGAGCGCGGGATCAAGGCCGGCGGCTATCCGGGGGCGGCCGTCGTCGTGGGACGTCGCGGTGCCGCCGTGCTCGAGCGAGGCTTCGGGAAGCTGGGCTGGACGAACGACGCGAGCAGCGTCGTCGCCGAACGGACGATCTACGACCTGGCCTCGCTCACCAAGGTGGTCGGCACCACGACCGCCGTGATGATCCTGTTCGACGAGGGCAAGATCCGCCTCGACGACCGCGTCTCGCAGTACATCCCCGAGTTCACCGGCGGGGGCAAGGAGTCCATCACCATCCGGCTCCTGCTGGAGCATCGCTCCGGCCTGCCCGCCGGCCGCGATCTCTGGCGCATCGCGCACACGCCCGACGAGGCGCGCGCCGCGGTCATCTCCACCCCGCTCTTCGCACGGCCCGGCGAGTTCTACGAATACTCGGACCTCGGCGCCGACATGCTGGCGTTCGTCGTCGAGGCCGCGAGCGGCCAGAAGCTGGACCAGTTCCTCGCGTCCCGCGTCTTCACGCCGCTGGGGATGTCGGACACCCGCTTCCGCCCGGACGCCTCGCTGCGCGGCCGCATCGCCCCCACCGAGGTCACCCCGCCGCGCGGCTACCCGATCCGCGGCGAGGTGCACGACGAGAACGCCTACGCGCTCGGCGGCGTGGCCGGCCACGCGGGGCTGTTCAGCACCGCGAGCGACCTGTCGATCTTCGCGCAGATGCTGCTCAACGGCGGCACCTACAACGGCACGCGCCTCATCGCCGACAGCACGGTGCAGCTCTTCACCAAGCGCGCGGCCGGCACGCGCGCGCTCGGCTGGGACACCTGTGCGGGCTCCTACGGCTGCGGCAGCCACATGAGCGCGAACGCGTACGGCCACACCGGCTTCACCGGCACCTCGCTCTGGATCGACCCGGACCGCGACATGTTCGTCGTCCTGCTCACCAACCGCGTGCACGCTGCCAAGGCGCGCCGTCCGGCCAAGGTGATCAGCGACGTCCGCGCCGACCTGGCCGACGCCGCGGCGCTCGCGGTCACCGACTCGCGGGCCGGCGTGCTGAGCATGCCGCGCTCCTTCCGCGCGGACCGCGCGGTGGGGTGGAACAAGCCGGAGCGCACGGCCAAGCCGAGCAAGCACAGCAAGGCCGCGACGGCCGCGCGCGCCCGGGCCCGGGCTCGCACCGCGAAGAAGTCGTCCTCCAAGAGTGCGGCGAAGAAGTCCAGCACCAGGAAGAGCACCGCGAAGAAGTCGTCGTCGCGCCACTAGCCGGCGTCGTTGCGGCCAGCGGCCGCGATGGTGATGTTCCAGTGGTCCCGCATGGAGCATCACCGATGGACGATACCGAGACGACCACCGCACCCGGCGTGGAGCGCGAGCCCACCCAGGCCGCCCCCGCCCCGACCGCGGCGCCCCAGGGCGACGGCGACGAGCGCAACCCCGACAGCACCACGCCGCCGACGCAGCCCGTGACGACGCCGGCCGTGACGCCCGGCAGCGCGGCCGCCTTCGCCGACGTCAGCCTGGAGCAGGCGAAGCTGGCGCTGCGCAAGGTCAAGGACCCCGACCTCAACCTGAACATCGTCGACCTGGGCCTGGTCTACGACGTCCGCGTCACCGAGAACAACGTGGAGGTGGACATGTCGCTCACCTCGCCCGGATGCCCGAGCGGCCCGGAGATCATGGGCGACGCCGAGCGCATGCTCAAGGCGCTGCCGGGCGTGGGCACGGTGACGGTCAACCTCGTCTGGTCGCCATTCTGGACGCCGGACAGGATCGAGCCGCGGGTGCGGGCGTACATGGGGCTTTGAACGGCAACGGCGTTCGCTGAAACGGCGTTTGCAGTTTGCGGTGAGCGGTTGGCGGCAGGAGCGTCCCGAGGCCTGACCGCTCTGCCAACGGCAAGGGCGTTAGCGGTTTGCGGTGAGCGGTGAGCGGTGAGCGGTAGGAGCGTCCCGAGGCCCGACCGCTCACTGCGCACCGCAAACCGCAAACGCCGTTTCAGCGAACGCCGTTCAGCTCTTGTAGGGCGACTCCTCGCCCGTCTCGACACGCGCCGCCGTCTTCACGCCGCCCTTCCGGTGCGGCTCGAGCGCTTCGACGAACGCCACGGCCAGCTCCTCGGCCTGCCAGCGGCGCAGCTCCTCCACCTCCATCACTTCGGCCACCGTGGCGGGATTGCGGCGGGCCACGGCCTCCATCCGGTCGCGCGAGCAGAGGACGCCGGGGTCGAGCGAGAGCCGCTTCGCGGCGGCGTCGCGTGCCGTCTTGAGCGCGCTCACGCGCGTGTCGAAGTCCGGATCGCGGTCCCAGCGCGCCGCGCGCGGGAACTTCGGGAGCTCCGCCTCGGGCACCGCGAGCGCGCGCTGCACCGCCTCCAGCAGCTCCCCGCCGCGCTGCTCCAGGATGCCGCGCGGCATCCCCTTGATGCGGCCGAGCGCGTCGCGGGTCTGCGGCTGGGTGCGCGCGATGTCGAGCAGCTGCTCGTTGCCGAGCACGCGGAAGGTGGCGCGGTCCAGCTGTCCCGCGACCGCGTCGCGCCAGGGCACCAGCTCGCGGAGCACCGCCAGCTCGCGGCGGTTGAGGTCCCGCGCGCCCTTGAGCTTCAGGAAGCCCATGCCCGGCTCCTCCTCGGCCCAGCGCGTGTTCTCCAGCAGCGCGAACTCCTCGCGCGCCCACCCCATGCGCCCCATGCGCTCGAGCTCCGCCGACATGCGGTCCTTGAGCTCCAGCAGGTAGCGCGTGTCGTGCGCTGCGTACTCGAGCATGTCGTGCGTGAGGGGACGCATGCTCCAGTCGGCGCGCTGGTGCTTCTTGTCGAGCTTCACGCCGAAGAAGCGCTCGAGCAGCGCGGCGAGCCCGAAGGCGGTGTAGCCGAGGAGCTGTGCAGCGATGCGCGTGTCGAAGATGTTGTTGATCTTCCACCCGTAATCCTGGCGCAGCAGCCGCACGTCGTAGTCGGCGTCGTGGAAGACGACCTCCACCGCGGGATCCTCCACCAGCTTCCCGAGCGCGGCGGGCCGCCCGATGGGCAGCGGATCGATGACCGCGTGCTGCGTGCGCGTGGAGAGCTGCAGCAGGTAGACGCGGTCGATGAAGCGGTGGAAGCTCGCGCCTTCGGTGTCGAGCGCGAGCTCCGTGACGTCGGCGATGCCGGCCGTGAACTGCTCCACGGCGGCCACGGTATCGAGATAAACGAACGATGCAGCGGTTTCCCGGTCGGCCACGCGCTCTCCTGAACTCTGGTCGTGATTCATCGTCGGGAAATCTAGCAGTTTGGCGGCCCTCGGCGGCCCCGGCTTGCGGTCTCGCACGGTTCTGGCCAGAGTGTCCCCCATGCCCCCCACCTCGGATTACATCGACCCATCCCGCGACCCGGCCAACGACCTCAAGCGTGGGCCCGCGGGGGACCCCGACGCGAACGCGACGCACCCGGGCCGGCGCGGGACGATACCGGCCGCGTCCGTGGGACGCGCTGGCGCGCGCCACCGCCGCGCGGTCGGGTGGCGGAGCCGCGACGTGGTGCGCGCCGCGGCGCTCGTGCTGGCGATGTACCTCGCCATCAAGCTCCTCTGGTTCGCATATCCGCTCTTCCTCACACTCTTCCTGGGCATCCTGTTCGGGATCGCGGTGTCGGCCGGCGTCGACCGGCTCCAGCGCTTCCGGATTCCGCGCGGCATCGGGGCCGCGCTCATCGTCATCAGCTTCTTCGCCCTGCTGTCGGCCTTCGGGGCCTGGATGGCCCCGACGCTTCGCACCCAGGGCAAGGAGCTGCGCCAGAAGCTCCCCCTCGCGGTGGACCGCGCGCAGGAGTGGGTCAGCAAGCGGCAGAGCGGCATCTTCGGCGTGCTGCTCGGCGGCAACGAGTCGCCGGCGGGCCACGGCGCCGCGGACAGCACGCACCCGCCCGTTGCGGGCGCCCCTGCCGCAGGCGCACCTGCCGCGTCCGGCAC
>JAQBPZ010000162.1 GCA_028287225.1 Gemmatimonadota bacterium | reverse complement strand
GCGAGGGTGACGTACACCTCCTGCGACTTCGGTGCGATCGCCTTGCTGAACGCCTGCTCGGCGGTGGTCAGGGTGTCGTCGCGCACGAGCACGTCCGGCGTGATGCCGCCGCCGCCATACACGATCCGGCCGGCATCGGAGCGATAGGCGGGGCGGCTCCGCTTCTTCGCCTCGGTCTCCGTGGAGTCCACCCGCTCCTCCACGAAGCGGCCGTTCACGAACTTCCGCTCGCGCTGGATGGTGCGGCCGCTCGGCGTGTACCACTTCGCCGTCGTGATCTTGAGCGCATAGCCCCCGTCCAGGGGGAAGAGCGTCTGCACCAGCCCCTTGCCGAAGCTCGTGGAGCCCACGATGAGCGCGCGGTCGTGGTCCTGCAGCGCGCCGGCGACGATCTCGCTGGCGGACGCCGTGCCCTCATCCGTCATGACGGTGATGGGCAGGGTGGGGAACACCGGGTCGCCGCTCGACGCGTAGTTCTGCGGCCGGTCCTGCCGCCCGCGCACGCTGAGGATCGGCTGCCCGTCCTTCAGGAACAGGTTCGACATCGCGATGCTCTGCTCCAGGATGCCGCCCGGGTTGCCGCGCATGTCGAGGATCACGCCCTTCACGCCCTGCTTCTGCAGCTGCCTCACGGCGGCCTCCACCTCCCCGGCGGCGGTCTCGTTGAAGCGCTGCACCAGTACGTATCCGATCTGCTTGTCGAGCACGATCGCGTACGGCACCGCCGGGATGTGGATCACCTGCCGCGTGAGGTGCATCGTGATCGGCTCGGGAACGCCGGCCCGGCCGAACTTCACCGTGACCTTCGTGCCCTCCTTGCCGATGAGGTAGTCGGAGACCTGCTGCGTCTTCCAGCCCCGCGTCGACAGCGTGTCCACCTGGAGGATGCGGTCACCCTCGCGCACCCCACCCGCCTCGGCCGGCGAGTGCGGGAAGACCTTGGCGATCGTGATGTTGCCGTTGAGGTCCTCGATGGACATGCCGATGCCGGCATACCGCCCGTTGGTGGCCTGCGAGAAGCTGGCGAGCTCCTTCGGCGAGAAGAGCTCGCTGTAGGGATCGTTGAGCTCCTTCACCATGCCGCGCGCCGCCTTCTCGTAGAGCGCGGCGGTGCTCACCGTGTCCACGAAGCGGTTGGCGACGAGCCCGAAGACCTGGTCGAGCAGGGCCGCCCCGTCCGTGGACGAGCGATCCTGCATGAGGAAGCCGCCCGCGAGGACCGGGAGCAGCGCGAGAGCCGCGAGAGTGGAACGACGACGCATGATGCGAAAGCCTGCTGAAGGAGAAAGATTCCTGTAGTGAATACGTCGCGCGGCGCGAAGGGTTCCGTCGGGATGAGCTGCCACATCCCCCCCGAGTCCCGATACCTCGTACGTGGAACACGGCACGTCTGTTGTCGCAGTCAGGCCGGCCTCGACCCGAGCACGTAGTCCACGAACCACTCGCGCTGCTGCTGGCGGATCGCGGCGTTGCGCAGGATCCCGTGTTCCACGAGCATGTCGTGGGCCGGCTGCAGCACGCGCTGCAGGTGCGACGGATAGCGCTGGGCGAGGGGCAGCTGCTCCGCGAGACGGTCGAGGCCGATGCGCCAGGTGAGCCGCCCGTCCGCGCGGGCGACCTCGAGCAGGCGATACAACCGCCGCGCGACGGGCGAGCCGAGCGACCAGTACGATGCGGCCGAGAGGCTCACGGCGTGGTCGGCCGCGAGGTTCTCGCGGATCACGGCGGCCAGCGTGACGCGGGCGATGCCGGGCTCGCCACTCGCGATCGCCGGAAACAGGGGAAGCTGCTCCCGGTCCACCGTGCGCCGCCGCTCGACGGCGACCGACTGGAGCAGCGTGAAGCGCAGGTCCCCGCTCCCCGACGGCGTGCTGTACATGAGGTGCGACTCCAGCGTCGTCCGCTCCAGGCGGCTCAGTGCGCCCCGCAGCTGTTCGTACGTGCGCCCGTCCACCCGGCGGCCCATCGCGCGCAGGAACGCATGGAGGGTGAAGGAGATGGCGCCGTCGGCGGGCTCGCCGTCCTCGTGATAGCGCCGCAGCAGCTCCACGTATACGTCCTGGTCGAAGGTGCCGGGCAGCCGGTCACCGGGATTCGGGATCACTCGCCATCGCCCCGCTCCGTCGCCCCCCTCGGCGAGCGAGATCACGCCATCGTCGGCGGAGTCGCTGAGCCGGAAGAGCGGCAGCGCCTCGAGCGACCGGTCCAGCCGGATCGCCCGGGTGCTGATCCGGCGGCGCGCGCCTCGTTCGGTTCCCGCCATTCGCCTCCCGTCGCCCCGGTTGCGCCATCCGCCCGTGCTACCGGGCTCGGCTCTTGGCACGAAGTATGTGATGCGGACACTACAAATGCGAAAAGCTCTCCGCGCCAAGCGCGTCTCGGTCGTTCTCGGAATCCTCGTGCTCGTCGGGCTTGCGCTCGTGGGCATCCTGTCCATCACCCGCGGCACGCCGGTGCGTGCGGTGGTCGCCATCGGGGAGGACCGCCTCCCGCCCATCACCGACTCGCTGTTCGCCCGCTCGATGGAGCTGTACACGGGGCTGCACCTCACCGCCGGCAACGCGGTGCAGCCCGTGAACAACGGCGACGTCTACACCCAGCTCTGGAAGGACCTGCGCGCGGCGAAGCACACGATCACCGTGCAGATGTACTACTCGCAGCCGGGCCAGGTGGCGGACACCATGGCGAAGATCCTGGCCGAGCGCGCGCGGGCCGGCGTGCGGGTGCTGTTCGTGCTCGACGCGTTCGGCTCCATGAACCTGAAGAAGGAGTGGGCGGACAGCCTGCGCGCGGCGCACGTGGAGATCGGCCTGCTGCGCCAGCTGCACTGGTACTCGCTGCACAACGCGAGCGACCGCTCGCACGTCCGCGTGGTGGTGGTCGACGGCGAGGTGGGCTACACGGGCGGCTTCGGCCTGGCCGACTACTGGCTGGGCGACGGCAAGCACCCCGGGCAGTGGCGCGACAGCAACGTGCGCTTCGAGGGCCCCGCGGTGATGGGCCTCCAGGCCGCGTTTGCCGCGGCGTGGGCCGAGTGCACGGGCGAGCTGATCGCCGGCGAGACCTTCTTCCCCCGGAAGGCGTTCGACGACGTGGATGGCGGGGTGCGTGCCGGGGTGCTGTTCACCTCGCCCACCACCGGCAGCACTCCTGCCGAACGCTTCAACGCGCTGTCCATCGCGAGCGCGCGGAAGACGCTCTACGTCACGAACTCGTACTTCGTTCCCGACGACGACTTCCGGAAGCTGCTCATCCACGCGCGGGAGCGTGGCGTGGACGTGCGCATCCTCACGGTGAGCGGGGAGACCGACGTCAAGACGACGTTGTGGGCGGGGCGGTCGCGCTACGAGCAGCTGCTCGAGGGCGGGATCCGCATCTACGAGTACCAGCCGTCGATGATGCATTCCAAGACGTTCATCGTGGACGGCCTGTGGGGCTCGGTGGGATCGATGAACTTCGACAACCGCTCCCTCGCGTTCAACAACGAGTCGAACCTGGTCTTCCTGGACTCGACGCTGGGTACCCAGATGAACGCGACCTTCATGGACGACCTCACGCGCTCGAAGGAGATCATCCTCTCCGAGTTCAGGAAGCGGCCGTGGTACGACAAGGCGATCGAGAATACCGCGGCGCTGATGTCGAGGATCCTCTGAACAACGGCAAGGGCGTTAGCGGTTTGCGGTGAGCGGTTGGCGGTAGAGGCGTCCCGAGGCCCGACCGCTCACTGCCAACCGCAAACCGCTAACGCCCTTCAGGCCCTTCAGGCCCTTCCGGCTCTACCGGATGTCCGCTCGGCCCAGCGCCGCGCGCACCGCTTCCCGCATCGCGACGAGGGCCTCATCGCGCGCCGCGGGGGCGTCGTCGCGCACGTGGATCTCGATGCCGTCGGCCACGGGGACGCGGCGCCAGCTCGCCGACCGGTCGTCATCCGTGTCGCGCACCGCGAGATCCGCGTGCGCGCCGAGGGCCGGCGCGAGCGAGGCGGCGACGCGGCGCTCCAGGGCGTCGCCGGTGATCTCCTTCATCTCGCGCTTGATGCCCTCGAGCGTGGAGCCCTCGCGCTGGCGGATCTTGATGGCCAGCAGCTGGAGCAGGTGGCGGTAGTTGTACGTCGCCGCCGTGCCGGCGCCCTCGGGGCGGTCGAGCAGGCCGTTGGCCACATAGAACCGGACCGACCGCGCACTCGGCGACACGCGCGCCGACGCGTTCGTCGGACGGATACCGGCCGCGTCGACCAGCGCGGTGACGTGCGCCGCGAGGCCGCGGGCATTCCAGGGCGCATGCCGGGAATGGGCACGCAGCAGGGCGACGGGAGACGGGGTCGGTTCCGGCATAGCGGCGGAAGCTAATAGGAGCGGCACGCTATCGTGAGGCGGTACTTTACAACGGCGTGAGCGGTTCGCGGTTCGCGGTGAGCGGTGGACGCCTCCCGAGGCCCGACCGCGAACCGCTCACCGCCAACCGCAAACGCTCGTCAGCCCCCCATCCCCCCGTTTCGCGGCATCTCGTCGGTCAGCCGCATCACCCCGCGAAGCGGGGTCGGGCGTCCGGTGTGGACCCCGCTGCGCACCCGCTCCAGGAAGCGCAGGACCGCGGTGTTGACCACGTCCGGCTGCTCGCAGTGCGGCAGGTCGCCCGCGTCGGAGATCAGCGCCCAGTCGGCGTCGGGCTTGAGCACGCGGAAGGCATGGGCGTTCTGCACGGGGTTCTCCCGCGCCTGGTCTCCCCACAGGAGCAGCGTGGGCTGCCGCATGCGCCGCAGCGCCGAGCGGACATCCGCGCCGAGGCGCCCGCCCACGAGCGCGCTCACCGCGTGCTTCCCGCCCGGCTGCCGGGCGCTTCGCATGTAGGACAGCACCAGGTCGTCGTGCACGAGGCGGTCGTTCGCGAAGTGCCGCTCCAGGAAGCCCCGGATGTTGGCCTCGGAGGTCATCCCGTTGTACACGGTGGTCCCCACGACCGGTGCGTCGAGCAGCAGCGACACCGTCGTCTGCGCCGCCGACTCCGACTGGAGCAGCGACATCCCCATGGGCGCGATCAGGGCCAGGGCGGTGATGCTGCGCGAGTCGCGCGCCGCCAGCGAGATGACGTGCGCCGCCGCGAGGGCGCTCGAGACCACGGCGCACCGCTCGCGGACGACGCGGGCCATGACGTCCGCGAGCAGCGCCTGGTAGAGCGATCCGGTGTAGCGCAGCGCGGGCCGGTCCGAGCGGCCGAAGCCGAGCAGGTCCAGCGCGTAGACGGTGTGGTACTGCGCGAGGTCGTCCACCGTGTGGCGCCACTCGTACGAGGACGCGCCGGCATGCAGCCCGTGCACCAGCAGCACGGGGCTGCCCTCGCCGTGCCGCGTGTAGGCCACCCGGTGGCCGCGCCACATCATCTCGCCCGGCTCGCCGCCGAGCTGGTTCTCCAGCGGCGCCGCGCCGCGGGCCGCGGCCGCATTGTAGAGCGCCGCCGCGCCAAGAGCCGCTCCGCCGGCCGCAGCCGCCTTTCCCCATCGCATCGTGCCCGTCTCCTGTCGTGCCGTAGTTCTGGTGGGTGATCACCTTCCTCACGGACGATCCGGAAATCAAGGGATCACCAACTGGGCGCCGGGGCACGCCGGTGGTGCCGCAACGGGACAGGGGCCATGCGCGAGCGCATGACCCCTGGACCGGACGAAGAAGCACCCCTACCCCTCCGTCCCCACCCCACCCGAACCGGATGGGAATGGCACCGCTGTGCATCACGCCTTCTCGGCACCCCACCCCACGTCACCCCGCGATCGGCGCTGCGTCCAGCGGGCCAGACTGCCTGCCCCCTACCTCGCCCCCACCATCCCGACCGGCACCGGCGTCATCGCCGAGGGCACCCCCGCCCGCGAGGCAAGCTCCGCCAGCGTCTCCAGCGACACCGGCTTCTCCAGGAAGTGCGTCGCCCCCAGCCGCAGCGAGGCACAGCGGTTGTCGTCGTCCGGATAGGCGGTCAGCGCGATCACCGTTGCCTCGGGCGAGAGAAACCCCGCTGCGGCCATCACCTGGAGCCCCCCGTCGCGCCGCCCGCCCAGCCGGATGTCCGTCACGATCAGGTCGAACCCGCGGCTGGCCAACGTCGCCTTCGCCGCATCCAGCGTTCCCGCCGACTCCACCACCACTCCCGCCACGTCGAACAGCTCCACGAGAATGTCCCGGATGGACTCCTCGTCCTCGACGATCAGAACGCTCGGCAGCAGGATGTCGGTCACGCCATTCCGACTCGCTAATACCGCGCCACCGATCACGAAAAGGCCAACTCGTTCTACGGGAACGAGTTGGCCTGTGGGAGCGTACTGGAATCGTGCACCGCCATGACCGGATATCGGCCAGCGTACCGTCGGTGCTGATCGAAAATCGGTCAGTCCGTCGCATCCCCCATCCGCTTCAGCTTCTCCAGCAGCGTGGACCGCGCGATGCCCAGCAGCTGCGCGGCGTGCACCTTGTTCCCGTCCGTGGAGCGCAGCGCGGCGTGGATCGCCCGCCGCTCCGCCTCCGCCAGGGTGAGCGGACCGGCCGGCGCCGCATGGCTCAGGTGTGGCAGCGACAGGTGCCGCGGCTCCACCGGCGACCCCTCGGCCAGCAGCGCGGCGCGCCACAGCGTGTGCTTCAGCTCCCGCAGGTTGCCCGGCCAGTGATACCGCTCGATGGCCCGCAGGCCCGCCGGCGACAGCCGGGCTCCCCGCGGCAGGAAGGCCGTGGCGAGCGCCGGCAGCTCGGCGCGGCGCTCGCGGAGCGGGGACAGCGCCAGTGTGAGCACCTGGAGGCGGTAGAACAGGTCGGCGCGAAACCGCCCCTCGGCCACACGTTCGGCCAGCGGCTGGTTCGTGGCCGCGAGCACCCGCGCGTCGCTGCGCAGCTCGGCGGTGCCGCCGAGCCGCCGGAAGATGCGGTCTTCCAGCACCTTCAGGAGCTTGGGCTGCACCTCGGGGGCAATCTCCCCCACCTCGTCCAGGAAGAGGGTGCCGCGTCCCGCCACCTCGAACAGCCCGCGCTTCGCCTGCCTGGCGTCGGTGAAGGCGCCGCGCTCGTGGCCGAACAGCTCGCTCTCCAGGAAGGTGGCGCTCAGCGAGGCGCCGTTCACCTCGACGAACGGCTGCGCCGCGCGCGCCGACCGCTCGTGGATGCGGTGGGCCACGAACCCCTTGCCCGTGCCCGTCTCGCCCACGATGAGGACCGGCACGTCGTCGTTGCGCGCGGCCAGGTCGATGAGGCGCTCGAGCGACGGCCCCGCGCCATCCGCGGCGCCGACGACGCCACCCTCCGCGTGCTGCGCGCGAAGCACCGACACCTCGCGCCGCAGCCGGACCAGCTCGGCGGCGCGCTGCACGGCGGCGTCGAGCGTCTGGAGGTCCACCGGCTTCTCCAGGAAGTCGAGCGCGCCCTGCTGCATCGCGCGCACGGCCGTGGCCACGTCGGCGTGGCCCGTGAGCATGATGACGCCGAGCTCGGGATCGTCGGCGCGCAGCGCCTCCAGCAGGGTGAGGCCGCTGGCGTCGGGCAGGCGCAGGTCCACGAGCACCACGTCGGGCGCGTGCGCCGCCGCCGCCTGCCGCCCCTCGCTCGCCGTGCCCGCGGTGCGCGCCGTGTAGCCGAGCGTGTCGAAGAATTCCGCGAGCGTCTCCCGCACGTTGCGGTCGTCGTCGACGACCAGGACGCTGATCATCGAGCGTCCTGCGCCGAGAGGATGAATCGCGCGGGGTCGAAGAGCGTGAGCGGTTCGCGGTGAGCGGTTGGTGGTAGGGGCATCCCGAGGCAGGCACTGCTCACCGCCAACCGCACACTGCAAACGCCGTTCACGCCGTTCACGCCGTTCACGCAGCACCCGGCAGCACGATCACCGCCGCGGTGCCCAGCTCGGGGGCGCTCTCGAGGGTGATGGTGCCGCCATGCTCCTCGATGATGCGCTGGCACAGCGCCAGGCCGATGCCCGTGCCCCCCGTCTTGGTGGAGAAGAACATCTCGAAGACGCGCGGCAGCAGGTCGGGCGGGATGGCGACGCCGCCGTTGTGCAGACGGCAGCGCCACGCGCCGGTGGGCAGCAGGGTGCTCTGGAGGGTGAGGTCGCTCCCCTCGGGCGCGGCATCGACCGCGTTCACGAGCAGGTTGATGAACACCTGCGCGAGCTGCTCGGGGTCGATGGCGCACCGCGCGGGGGTGTCCGGACGCTGGCGGTGCAGCACGAGCGCGCGGCTCTCGAGCCGTCCGCGCTGGTTCTCCAGCACCTCGTCCCAGACCGCATCCGGGTCGCCCGGCGCGAGCGCGATGGCGTTGGGCCGGCCGAACTCGAGCAGCGCCGTGACCATGCTGTTGAGGCGCTCCACCTCGCGCAGGATCCGCCCCACGTTCTTTTCCACCACGGGATCATCCCGGACGCGGAAGCGCAGCAGCTGCGCGGCGGAGGAGATGCCGAACAGCGGGTTGCGCAGCTCGTGCGCGACGCCGGCCGACACCTCGCCGATGGCCTCGAGGCGGCGCTTGTGCCCCACGCGCCGCACCAGCCACGCGCGCTCGATGGCGGCCGCGGTCTCGGCGGCGATCGTCGCCAGCACGCGGCGCGTCTCCTCGGCGCGGTGCGGCGCGGGCGGGACGGAGGCCGACAGGGTGACCGCGCCGATGATCCCCTCGCTGCTCGTCATCGGGGCCGTGATCTCGATGCCGTCGGCGGTGCGCGCCGTGATCACCTGCCCGGTGGCGAGCGCCTCCAGCCAGCCCGCCGAGAGGCGCTGCTCGAGCCGGTCGGCGGGCTCCGCGAAGCCGGTGTGGTGCGCGAGCCGGAGCGCCGCCGAGTCGTCGTCGGCCAGCGCGATGGCGACGCCGTCGCACGCCATGGCGCGGCGAAGCTGCCGCGACACCTCGTGCAGCACGCGGTCCACGCTGATCGTGCGCGCGAGCACCATGCCGGTGTCGATGAGCACCTCGCGCGAGCGATGGCTCGGCGTGATGTCCACCGTGGAGAACGCGTAGCCGGTGATGGACGGCCCGTCGGCGAGCGCGCTGACCTGCATGAGGAAGATGCGCTCCTCGGTCGGCGAGCTGCAGGGAAACTCCCAGCTCAGCGACGTGGCGCGTCCCTCGCGCAGGGCCGCCATGGCCTGCTCCACCTGCTCGCGCACCGCGGGATCGCGGATGCTGTCCCAGAGCGAGGCGCCGATGACGGCGCCCTCGTCACAGAGCTGGGGGGCGCCGTTGGACTGCGCGAAGCGCAGCCATGAGCGGTTCATGAAGGTGATGCGCCCGTCGAGGTCCACCGTGTAGATGGTGATCGGCAGCGCGTCGAGCACCTGGCGTTCGAGCGTGACGGCGGAGCGCAGCATGACGGGATATTAGGTCGCGGACGCGGGAGACGGAAGCAAAACGACCCCGTGCGGCCACGATGGCCGCACGGGGTCGCTTGACGACTTCACTGGAACGGTGCCTAGCGGCGCCCGCCCTTCTTCGCAGCCCCCTTCCTGGCGGGCGCCTTCTTCGCGGACGACTTCCCGGCAGAGGACTTCTTTGCCGCGCCCTTCTTCGCCGCACCCTTCTTCGCGGCCGACTTCTTCGCGGGCGACTTCCCGGCGCTCTTCTTCGCGGCGCCCTTCTTTGCCGCGCCCTTCTTTGCCGCACCCTTCTTCGCGGGCGACTTCGTGGCCGCCGCCTTTCCAGTGCTGCCCTTCTTGGCGGCGCCCTTCTTGGCAGGCGCCTTCTTCGCCGCGGACTTCGTGGCCGCGCCACCGGACTTCGCGGCCGACTTGCCGGCGCTCCCCGAGGTGGACGCCTTCTTCGCGCCGCCCGTGCTGCCTGACGACGCCTTCCTCGCGCCGCCGCTGACACCCGACGCCGCATCTTCGGCGGCGAAGACGTTGCCGCGCGTGATGTGGCCCTTCGCGGGCTCCTTCGTGGCGGGGTGCCTGGACGCCGTCACGGGCGTCGCGGGCGTGGACGACCCGTTGCCATTGCCGCTGCTGGGCGAGGGGTTGATCGGGCGGCCGCTGCCTCCCGACTTGGGTGCGCGCGCCACGACGAGGGGGCTCTCCTCGTCCTCGTCGTCGTCGGTGACCACCGGCGTGGCGAGACCGTCCTCGTCCTCGTCGTCGGATTCGTCCGTGCTGTCCCAGAGGTCGTCGCTGTCGTCCTTGTGGGTCGTCCAGCCGCCGTCCTCGTCCTCCTCGTCGTCGTACGACGATCCACCGCCACCACCACCACCGTAGCCGAGATCGTCGGCGTCATCGTCACGCTCGGAAAACCGGAGCTCTTGGTTCAAATCGTCACCGCGCGGCATCACCGCCTCCTCTAGAGATAGGCCAGTCGGACTGCAGAATCGTGTCGATGTCGCGGTGCGGCCGCGCGCCTGCTCCTGCGCTCCGGACGCGACCCGCGCGCGGCGGGTGCACGACGCATGCCCCAGTGCACCGGAACGCGCGTCGCTGCCCCCCACCGCTCGCGCATCACGGACCGCTCGAAGTGACGCGCGTGCATCATTCGCACATTCACCCTTGTAAGGCATGGGGCGGAATCCGTCAAGCGCGGGCGGCGCCGGCCGGCGGGGCGCCACCGATTATACTGCGGAAATCGACGCGGCCGATCGCGCGGCCGTCGCGTCACCCATCGTCTCCCGCACGTCGAGCCACTGCATCATGCCGAAGATCCTCGTCCTGTTCTACAGCCGCACCGGCCACACGGCGGCCCTCGCCGACGCCATCGCCGAGGGCGCGCGGTCGGTGCGCTTCGCCGAAGTCGACGTCCGCCGCATCGACGACCTCGCGCCGCCGGCGACGATCGCGTCGGTGCCGGGGTGGGCGGAGAGCCGGGCCGAGCTCGCGGCGAAGTACCAGACCCACGGGCCGATCGAGGAGCTGGCGCAGTACGACGCCTTCCTGCTGGGCGCCCCCACGCGCTACGGGATCATGGCGGCGGAGCTGAAGAACGTGATCGACCAGACGGGCCCCCTCTGGAACCGCGGCGCGCTGGTGAACAAGGTGGGCTCGGCGTTCACGTCGGTGGCGACGGCGCACGGCGGGCACGAGACCACGCTGTGGTCGATCATGACGCCGATGGCGAACCTCGGCATGATCCTGGTGCCGCCGGGCTACAGCGATCCGGTGATGTTCGCGGGCGGCAGTCCGTACGGCGCCACGGCGACCACGGGCGCCGCGGGCCCGAACGAGAAGGACCTCGCCGCGGCCCGGCACCAGGGCAGGCGCGTGGCGGAGGTGACGGGCTGGGTGACGCACGCGAAGTCGCATCACCACTAGCAGGGGGGACGGCCGCTCGGGACGGCCACACGAGGCGTCGGTTCGGAGCGGATGCACCGAATTGAAACGAGAACTGCCGGATCCCCTCCCGGCGCGCTGGCGGGCGACCGTGCACCGGAGATGATCCGGCAGTTTTCGGTGCACTCGCTGCATCCGGTTGGAACCGGCCCGTCTGGATGTGTCCCGAGCGGATGTCCGAACTGGCCCGTCTGGATGCGTCCCGAGCGGCCGTCCGCGCCGAGACGGTTGCATCATATTAATATCAATTCATGTGAAGCTGGCGGGCGCTTGTCTTTTCAGGGCCCGAACGTTGCCGAGATCGCCGGGACCCATGCCTCTCGATGATGTGTCCCGGAGCCCTGCACCCGTCGTGCTCGTCGTGGACGACGACGCCGCGGTGCGCGACGTCGTGCGTCGCTTCCTCGAGGCCGATGGATATGTCGTCCATCAGGCGGAAAGCGGGCGGCGCGCGCTGGAGCTGCTCCGGCAGGGGATTGCGGTGTCGGCGGTGATCACCGACCTCATCATGCCCGAGGGCAGCGGTGGGTGGCTGCTGGCGCAGCTCGCCTACGAGTTCCCTCGGCTGCTGCCCTGCATCGTGCTCGTCTCGGGCAACGCCGGCAGCACCGGCGCCGCGCATGTCGCCGTACGCTGGCGCACGCCCGTGCTTCCCAAGCCCTTCACATCGGCGCAGCTCATCACGGCCGTACGGCATGTCGCCGAGCGGCAGGTCGACACGGCGTAGCGGTCGGGCGATGCACCTGATGAAAGAACGGCGTTTGCGGTTGGCGGTGAGCGGTGAGCGGCGAACGGCAAGGGCGTTTGCAGTGAGCGGTTGGCGGTGAGCGGTCGAACGGCAAGGGCGTTTGCAGTGAGCGGTTGGCGGTGAGCGGTCAGACCTCGGGACGCTTCTACCGCTCACTGCAAACCGCAAACTGCTCACGCCCTTGCCGTTGCTGTTCCCGCAGAGCGGTCAGGCCTCGGGACGCTTCTACCGCTCCACGTCCTCGATGAACGTCAGCGTGCGCCGGCGCAGCACGACCTTCTTCAGTGCCGCGAACACCCGCGGGTCGAGCAGCTGGCCCACCGAGCTCTCCAGGTAGTCGATCGTCTCGCGCGGCTCCCGCGCCTCGCGGAACGCGCGCTGCGAGGTGAGCGCGTCGAAGGCGTCGCAGGCGGCCAGGATGCGGCCGCCGATCGAGATGGCCTCGCCCCGCAGGCCGCGCGGATACCCGCTGCCGTCGAAATGCTCGTGATGGTCGTGCACGTACCGCAGCACCACGGGGATGTGCTTGAGGGGAGCGAGGATCTCCATGCTGATGCGCACGTGGTCCTTCACGTGCTCGAACTCCTCCTCCGTCAGGGTGCCGGGCTTGTTCAGGACGTCCTCCCGGATCCCGATCTTGCCGACGTCGTGCAGCCGCCCCGCCAGCCGGACGTTCTCCACCGCGTCCTCGTCCAGGCCGAGCTCCTCGGCCATCGACGCGGCCTGGTCGGCGACGCGGCGCGAGTGGCCGCGCAGGTAGACGTCCTTGGCCTCCATCGCGTTGATGAGCGCCTCCGCCACACCCACCGTGAGCTCGCGCAGGGCCGCCTGTTCCTGCTCCAGCTCCACCGTGCGAGCCGCGACTTCCTCGCGGATGTGCTCCTCCACCCGCCGGCGCTCCATCTCGAGATGCCGGCGCCGGGCGGCCCGCTCCACCGCTGCCTGGAGGTCGCTGAGCTCCACCGGCTTCACGAGATAGTCCATGGCGCCGTGCCCCAGCGCATCCGTCGCCGTGCCCGCGTCGTTCACCGCGGTCAGCATCACGATCGCGAGGTCGCCATCCAGGGCGAGGGCCTTCGGGACGACTTCCAGGCCGGACATGCCGGGCATGCGGACGTCGCAGAGCATCACGGCAAAGCGGTCCATCTCCACGGCCGCCAGCGCGGCCGCCGGCGTCTCGACCACCACGACTTCGTACCCGCGGCTGCGGAGCAGGCGTGCGATGGCGACGCGAATCGACTCCTCGTCATCGAGCAGGAGGATCCGCGTCGGCTCGGCATCCAGCACCCGGCGCATCGGGGAAGTCCACGGCACGGGCGGAGAGGCGGCGGGAGGGAACGACGAGTCGAGCATGCGGCCACGGGGGAGGGGGGTCCCCTCAGTATCGGCCACCCTGGTCCACAAGCTGAGCCTCACGAGCCGCCGCGCCGGTCGGCTGGTGCTTTCAGCGTTACGCGGATCCTTGTCCTTGGCGCGCCGGTCGGCTGGTGCTGTGTGGCGTACGCGAATCCCCGCGAATGGACGACGAATCCCCCCAAATGATGCATTCGAGGGTATTCGCTGCCCATTCGTTGAAATTCGCGTACGCTACACAGCAGGTGCAGACGCTGAACGCGTTGTGTGCCAACCGCTTACGGCTTGGCACCCCGCGCGGCCGCGAGGGCGGCATCGATGTCGGTCTTGTGGAGGAGGTACTCCGGCAGCCCGGCGGTGCGCTCCTTCGGCTCGGCGGCGAGCAGCCGGGCGTCGAGCTGGCGGGCCCGGGCATCGTCGCCAGCCGCACGCGCAACGCGGGCCGCGAGCGCCAGACCCAGGAGGTGGGTGGGGCGGGTCGCGAGGATGGTGTCGGCCTGGGCGCGGGCGAGGGTGGCGTCGCCACCGACTTCGCCGAGACGACCCAGGTCGTACCGCTGGTCGAGGTTGAGGGGGGCGAGCATCTCGTACGCCGCGATGGCCATCGGCATGAACGTCTGCACGCTCTGCTTGTTGCCGGCCTCGTTCTCGGTCATGATGCGGTCGTAGAGCCGCTCCGCCCGCTGCGCCGGGGTCATCTGGCTGATGTCGGGCGCGCGGGGCATCCCGCCGGCGGGCGCACTGCCTGGCGCGGTGATCACGGCCGAGCCCTGGGCATTGGCGCCGTCCAGGACGTCGGTGGTGCCCCCGGGGCGCGCGCCGTAGCGCTGGCCCACGAGCATCGCGAGCAGCGACGCGAGCGCGAGCGCCGCGACGGCCCACGGGATGACCCCCGCGACGCCGCGACTCGACGCCGGAGGCGGGCTGCCCGCCGGCGAGCCGCACCGGTGGCAGTAGTGCGAGCCCGGGGTCATGGCCGCGGAGCAGGTGCCGCAGACGGCGCCGGCGAGGGCGGTGCCGCAGCTGGAGCAGAAGCGTCCCTCGGCGGCGGCGCCGCAGGAGGGACAGGTGGTGATCGTGGACGTCGGAGCGGACATGGCGGAAAGATAGCGGAGGGTCAGCTGGTCAGCTGGCACGCTGACCGCTGACCCGCTGACCGCCGCCGCGCGCGCGGGTCAGGTCTGGTGCGCGCCGCCCGGCTGGCTGATCTGCTCCACGGCGCCTTCGACGTCGTGGTGTCCGCCGACCTTGCGGACCAGGTCCGCCTGCGAGACGACCCCGACCAGGGAGCCGCGCTCGTCGACGATCGGCACCCGGCGCACCTGCTCGCTGCCCATCAGCTCGAGCACCGACTCCACCGAATCGTCGGGGGCGGCGGTCCGCACGCCTCCCGACATGATGTCGCGCACCGGGCCGTCGCTCGAGCGCCCCTCCGCCACGTGGCGGATCGCGATGTCGCGGTCGGTGACGACCCCGATGAGCCGGGCGCGCGTCTCGGCGCCGCCGACCTGCTCGATCACGGGGACGATGCCGACGTCCTCTTCCTTCATGACCTGCGCCGCGTCCGACACGGAGGTATCGGGAGTGACCGTGCGCGGATTGCGCGTCATGATCTCGGAAATCTTCATGGCCAGCCTCGGGGAAATTGGGAAGGTCCAAGGGGCAATGGACGGGCCAGCGACGGGAGGGACGGGCGGCGAGGCGCGGACGGCTGCACTGACGGGCGGCGAGATGACAGGCACGAGCGACGCGAAGTGCCGCCCGTCGGTTCGCATGTCGCGCCAGGCCGCGTGAATTGACTTCGCTGCCCCTGTCGGCGACCATTGGCGTGTGACCCACTCCACTCCCGTCATCCCCGACCTGCACGGCGCCACGGTCAAGGACGTGCTGGCGCTCGCCCGCTCGCTCAACCTCCGGTTCCTGCGACTGCAGTTCACCGACATCCTCGGCGTCAACAAGAACGTCGAGATCCCCGCGTCGCAGTTCGAGAAGGCACTCGCGGGCGACATCATGTTCGACGGATCGAGCATCGAGGGGTTCGTGCGCATCGAGGAGAGCGACATGCTCCTGGCGCCCGACCTCGCGACGTTCCGGATCTTTCCCTGGGGAGATCCCGAGCATCGCGTGGGCCGGCTGATCTGCGACGTGAACCGCGCCGACGGCTCCCCCTTCGACGGCGATCCGCGGGGCGCACTGAAGCGCGTGATCGCCGACGCCCGGTCGATGGGCTACACGATGAACGCGGGGATGGAAGCCGAGTTCTTCATGTTCAAGCGCGGGCCGAACGGCGAGACGACGACCCAGACGCACGACGTGGGCGCCTACTTCGACCTGGCCCCCGTGGACCTCGGGGAAGAGGCGCGCCGAGCGGTGGTGCACGACCTGGAGCAGATGGGGTTCGAGGTGGAGGCCGCGCATCACGAGGTGGCGCACGGCCAGCACGAGATCGACTTCCGCTTCGCGGACGCGCTCACGACCGCGGACAACATCGCCACCTTCCGCTTCGTGGTGAAGGTCGTGGCGCAGCGCTTCGGGCTGGCGGCGTCGTTCATGCCCAAGCCGATCTTCGGGCAGCACGGGAGCGGCATGCACACCCACCAGTCGCTCTTCCGGGGCAAGGAAAACGCGTTCTGGGACGCCAAGGCGCAGTGGGAGCTCAGCGAGACGGCGCTCCACTACATCGGCGGCCTGCTCCGGCACGCGCGCGGGTGCTGCGCCATCACCAATCCGCTCGTGAACTCGTACAAGCGCCTCGTGCCGGGCTACGAGGCGCCGGTGAACGTGGCGTGGAGCATGCGCAACCGCTCGCCGATGCTGCGCATCCCCGAGCGCCGCGGACTGGGTACCCGCGTGGAGCATCGCGTCCCGGACCCCTCCGCCAACCCCTACCTGGCGCTCGCGGTCATGCTGGCCGCGGGCCTCGACGGCATCCGCACGAAGGCCGACCATCGCGAGCCGGTGAACGAGAACATCTGGGAGATGAGCCACCGCGAGAAGCGCCGCCTCCGCATCGACGACCTGCCGAAGGACCTGAACGAGGCGTGCGACGACCTTGAGAGGGACGACGTCATCACCGCCGCCCTCGGCGAGCACATCACGTCGCACTTCCTGGCCGCCAAGCGCCAGGAATGGCGCGAGTACTCCATGCAGGTGTCGCAGTGGGAGCTGGACGCGTACCTGGCGAAGTACTAACTGAAGAACTCGTCGTTCTTTACAGTACCCGCCACACCATGTGCGTCGCGCGCTCCTTCGTGCGCTCCCTCAGTCCGCGCCGCCGGAAGGTGGCCAGGTCGATCTCGTCGGCGTGCGCGAGGTCGGCCATGAAGTGCCGCTCGAGTGTCGCGCCGAGTCCGGCGTCGA
>JAQBPZ010000107.1 GCA_028287225.1 Gemmatimonadota bacterium | reverse complement strand
TTGATCCAGGGAGCACAGTCCCAATGGTGAGCACGCGTCGTGGCAGGAGCTCCCTCGGCTGCCTCGTCACGCTGCTCATCCTCGCCGCCGTCGGCTACTTCGGTGTGAACGTGGGCGAGGTGTACCTCCGCTTCTTCCAGTTCCAGGACGCCATGAAGCAGGAGGTCCGGTTCGCGGCGCACAATTCCGACGCGGTCATCCTGCGGCACCTCCGTGCGAAGGTGGATTCCCTCGGGCTGCCGGAGTCGGCGGGCGAGGTCACCCTCCAGCGCGACGGGCGCACCATCGAGATCGAGGCCGAGTACTACGAGCACATCGAGCTGCCACTCATGGTTCGCGAAGTGCACTTCAGCCCGCGGGCGACAGGCATCTTTTGAGCGGCAGCACGATGCCGCGCGACCCCGCGGCCAAGATTCGCGGGTGGGACGACGCCCGCGCCTGGCGCGACGCCCAGCCGGGTCGCGTGGTCTTCACGAACGGGGTCTTCGACCTCCTGCACCCCGGGCACGTCGACGTCCTGCTCGGCGCGCGCCGCTTCGGCGACCAGCTCGTCGTCGCCCTCAACAGCGACGCGTCCGTGCGGCGGCTGGACAAGGGCCCCGAACGGCCCGTTCGCAGCGAGGCCGAGCGTGCCTACGTGCTCGCGGCCTTCGAGATGGTGGACTGCGTCGTGGTCTTCGACCAGGACACACCGCTCGAGCTGGTGAACCTGCTCCGGCCCGACGTGCTGGTGAAGGGCGGTGATTATCATGAGGACACCATCGTCGGCGCGCGCGAGGTGCGCGGATGGGGGGGCGACGTGCGGGTGATCCCGCTGCGCCCCGGGCAGTCCACCACCAACATCATCCAGACCCTTCGTGGCCTCAAAGCACGCTGATCCCGTCCGCCTCGGCCGCTCCGCCGACGCCCTCCGCCCCGTCACCCTCGAGCGCGGCGTCGCGCCCTACGCCGAGGGCTCGTGCCTGGTGTCCTTCGGGAGCACGCGGGTGCTCTGCACCGTGTCCGTGGAGGACGGCGTCCCGGGATGGCGGCGCGGTCGTGGCGAGGGCTGGCTGACCGCGGAATACTCCATGCTGCCCCGCGCCACCAAGACGCGCACCAACCGGGAGCGCCAGCAGGTCGGCGGCCGCACGCAGGAGATCCAGCGCCTCATCGGCCGCAGCGTGCGCGCCATGCTCGACGACTTCGCCTGGGGCGAGTTCACCCTGAAGATCGACTGCGACGTCCTGCAGGCCGACGGGGGCACGCGCACCGCGGCCATCACGGGTGCATCGGTCGCCGTGGTCGACGCGTTCGACTGGATGGTGGGGCAGGGAAAGCTCAAGCGCTCGCCGGTCAAGCGGCGTGTCGCCGGCGTGAGCGTCGGCGTGGTGAAGGGCGAGCCCCGGCTCGATCTGGAATACATCGAGGACGTGGTGGCCGACGTCGACATGAACGTCGTCATGAGCAGCGAGGGGCGGTTCGTGGAGGTGCAGGGCACCGGCGAGAACAACACCTTCGACCGCGCTGAGCTGGACCAGCTGCTGGAGCTCGCCACCCGCGGCCTGCACCAGCTCGACGAACGGCAGCGCGCGGCACTCGGCATCTGACCGTGGCCGCGGACGCGTGGGTGCTGGCGACGCGAAACGCCGGCAAGCTGCGCGAGCTGCGCGTCCTGCTCGCCGAGGAGGGCATTCCCGTCGTCGATCTGGTCGAGGCCGGGGTGCCCGCGTCGCCGGACGAGGATGCCGTGGAGTGCTTCGACACCTTTGCGGAGAACGCGCTCGCCAAGGCCCGGTATTTCGCGGCGCGCCTGCCGGGGCGCACCGTCGTGGCTGACGACTCCGGGCTCGAGGTGCGCGCACTGGATGGGGAGCCGGGCGTCCGGAGCCGTCGCTGGAGCGGTGGCTCGCTGGAGGGCGCGGCCCTCGAGGCGGCGAACAATGCCCGCCTGGTGCGCGCGCTGGCCGGCGTGGCGGACCGACGCGCCCGCTTCGTGTGCGCGGCGGCCTGGGTGCGCGCGGGCCGCGAGGTGGTGACCGAGGGCGACGTGGCGGGCCGCATCGTGGACGCCCCGTCGGGCGGCGAGGGCTTCGGGTACGACCCGCACTTCTATGCCGATGAGCTCGGGATGACGCTGGCCGACGCGAGCGTGGCGGAGAAGCAGCGGGTGAGTCACCGGGGGCGGGCGTTCGAGGCGCTCCTGCGGCGGCTGCGTCTGGACGGGGCTCTGGCCGGGGCGAGCTGAAGGCCGCACGTGGACGAGTGGGCCAGTTGACCATCGGCGGCGGATCGACTATTGTTGGGTTCTCATGCGGGGCGTAGCGTAGCCTGGTATCGCGCCTGCTTTGGGAGCAGGAGGTCCCCGGTTCAAATCCGGGCGCCCCGACCTGGCAGGAGCTCGAGCGGGTGGCGGGCCCTGTGCGACTGAAGCGCCAGTAGCTCAGTTGGATAGAGCAACAGCCTTCTAAGCTGTGGGTCGGGGGTTCGATTCCCTCCTGGCGCGCCACCGACGAACTGGCTTGAGTAGGCAGGATGTGAGCGCCCTTAGCTCAATTGGTTAGAGCAACTGACTCTTAATCAGTAGGTTCTCGGTTCGATTCCGAGAGGGCGCATGATGGGCGAGGGGCCTGGGGAACCAGGCCCCTCGTCGTTGGTGGAGGGGGCTCGGCCGGGGCGGGGGCGGCGAAGATCGTGGTGCGGCCCCCCTTGTGGTTGTGAGCAAACGGGCGTATAATAAGCGGCTCCCCGGGAAGTTTTTCGAAACGGGCATCGCGGACGGGACGCACGAGGGGAACCGTGCGGGGCGGGCC